>JAYUQN010000103.1:0-5762 GCA_043756725.1 Saprospiraceae bacterium | reverse complement strand
AACAAGCAGCAAGAGAAAATGGTATTCAATCTGTTATAAAAAATCGTGTTAATAGAGATTTTTACTCTGTTAAAAGTTACGAAAATGGCAGATTTTATATTAGCCTTCGCGCTGCCAATTACCGTGAAATTGCTCGTTCTTGTAGCACTGAAACAGAAGCAGAAGCCTTAGCACTCTTGCCTTACCTAACAGGTGAGCAAGTGAGAGGGGGTGTTGTTGCGGCTGCTGTTGCGCCGAAAGAAAGAGCCGACAACAAAATTGATGACGATTATTTGATTTGTCGAGAGTATGCTGGGCATGGCAATGAAATGAGCGCAGGCTCCGATGAATCTACCTCAGGACTTGTGAAATTTACCCACAGCAATGGCAAGCATTATTTTGTTTGGTATGGTTCCGATGGCGATGTGCTTATGCGTTCAGAAGGGTATCCTACAACAGCGGCTCGTGATAATGGCTTGGCTTCTGTTGCTAAAAATCGGAATGATGAATCCAGATATTCCACTCTTGAAAGAATGGGACGTTATTTCGTTATTTTGAAAGCAGGCAATCATCAAGAAATTGCACGGTCTTGTCCTTATGATTCTGAAAGCGGTGCTATGAATCTCTATCCAACTCAGCGGATTAGAGCAGAATACATCAGAAAATCCGAAATGGAAACTCATAACAACGTTGATGCAGAGCCGATTGAAAACATTAATGTTCCTGACAATGTTGATGCAGAGCCGATTGAAAACATTGATGCTCCTGACAATGTGCATGCCGAGAGTATTGTAGAAACAATCGCACCTGTTGTAACTGTTGCTGCAGCGACTACCACTACTGTAGTAGAAGCCTCTTCCGATGTAGAAGATGATTATCTTCCTTGCCGTGAATATGAAGGACGCAATATCAATGACAAAGTCAACAGAGTTGCGCTTTTCAAACACGATAATGGTCAATATTACTTTGCTATTTATACAGCAGAGGGCAATGTTCGCCTTCGCAGTGAAGGTTTCCGCACAGCTCAAGAGCGCGATGTCGAGCTTTCAGGTGTGATGAAAAACCTCAATAATGAGGAAATGTATTCTATCATTAGAAGGGGTGATTATTTTATCAAAGTATTGAAAGATAAAACAGGACGTGAAGTCGGTCGTAGCTGTCTCCAAAAAGATGTGCCACCACCACCGCCGCCAGCACCTGAACCCGTTGTTGAAACAATAGCACCCGTGGCTGCAATAGCCGTTGCGGCTGCAGTTGTTACACCATCTGTGGTCGCACCTGCGGATGTAGAAGATGATTATTTGCCATGTAAAGACTATGAAGGGCAAACTATTAACGATAAAGTTAATAATGTCGCCATGTTTAAGCATAGCAATGGTCAATACTACTTCGCTATTTATAACGCTAATGGGAGTGTCCGCATCCGTAGTGAAGGGTTCCGCACGGCACAAGATCGGGATAAGGAACTATCTGGCGCATTAAGAAACCTTAATAATGCAGATATGTACACCACAATCAGACGTGGTGAATATTACCTTAGCGTATTGAAAGACAAAACAGGGCGTGAAGTGGGGCGCGGTTGTTTGCAAAAAGACGAGCCGAAACCTGTTATAGCTCCAGCCATAGTGGCAGGCGCAGCAGCTATCGCAGCAACGGCTATGGCAACGCCAACCGTCGAAGTTCCTGCCGCAGATGTTGAAGACGATTATTTACCTTGCCGCGAATACATCAGCCATATTGATTTGTCGCATCATGGTTATAATCAATTCAAAAGCGAGCGCACAGACAAATATTATTTTGCTGTCGTTGATGGTCACGACCATGTTGTGCTCCGTAGTGAAGGGCATCCTACCGAAGCAGAGCGTGAAGCCGATATGGATGAGGTGAAACGCAATATCCTTATTAAGGAGCGTTATGAAATCAAACAAGTGGGTATGAAACATCATTTTGTCGTGCTTCGCAATGCAAGTGGGAAGGAAATAGCCCGTTCTTGTGCTTATGACAATTTGGCTGCCATTTATGATGCCGCTCCGTTCCTTGCACCCACTTTAGAAGAAGTGAAACCTTCTACAACTGAGGGGATTGCAGTTGCAGCAACTGTTGCAGCAGCAGCTATAGGATCTAAAGAAAGAACCGTTGAAGCAGCAACTGTTGCCCCTGTGGTAGAAGAGGCAGCAGCAGGTGGTTTCAATTGGTGGTGGTTACTTTTACCTTTATTGGCTTTATTGGCTTGGTGGCTATTTGGCAAAGGTTGTAACAAAACAGAAGTTGTTACGCCCGCTGTGACAACCGTACCTGTGGTTCCTCCGATAGATACAGTGAAAACGCAAGCAGTCGTGCCTGCACCTGCTGTTGAAAGCTGTGACTTAAACTGGATTTTCTTTGATTTCGATAGAGCGGATTTACGTGCTGCTTCACAAGCAGAATTGGACGTAATGGCGGCTATTTTGAAAAAGAACCCAGACTACGTTGCTGTTCTTAGGGCTAATACAGACTTTAAAGGTTCTGATGCCTACAACGAAGCACTTTCTGGTCGTCGTGCGGGTAATTCTAAACAGTATCTTATCGGTAAAGGTATTGCAGCAGCGCGTATCAAAACGACTATGAATGGTGAAAAAGACCCAATTGCTAAGAATGAAGTCGGTGGTGCCGATACTGAGCAAGGGCGTCAATTTAACCGTCGTGTAGAATTGTATGTGCAAGACAAAAATGGTAAAAACATTTGTGAATCTATTCCACCAGTTGTTCCAGCTGAATTGAAAGCGAACTAAGCTTTTAATAGGATAACATTTGTGAAAAATAAAAACGGCAGTCGAATTAAATTTCGGCTGCCGTTATTTTTTTTAAAATGAGTGAGTTGTGATTTTAATTATTCCTTTTGCGTTCCAATTCATCCACATACGGCACATCACCCAATCTAAATTTTAGAGGCAGCTTTTTTTGCAAGCCCATTTTATATTCTATTTTACAGAAAAAAGGGAGCGCTTCTACTGAAAATACCGACGGAATTTTATTGGGTTTCAGCGTATCTTTTTTTATAAAATATGGATTTACAGGCGTTTGAAAACGCTTTTTTTCACTAAAATATTGTCCGAAGGGACTCCTATGGAGAGGGGGTGTTTTTTTATCAATTTTTAAACCGATGGTTTGGCTCAGCAGTTTTATTTGAAAAAAAAGCAAGCATGAAAACACAATCAAAAGATTAATTTTTTTCATTTTCAAATATTTTATTCATCATTCAAAATGTAAATACACATAAGCCAATCCTACCAACATCAGAGGTATTAATATCCATTGCAATATAAAAATGAGGGTCAAAAACAGCATTGGCGTTACGGGTAGAAACATCCAAAACCATTCCGTGCGCCCGCTTCCATACATTTGTCTGGCACTGAGGGGGCTATACAATCCATGCAGAAGCTGCTCAATGCGTTGAGCATAAAACACCTTGACGGCATATATTTCATACGTTTTGCCTTTCAGCGAATTGTCAATATTCTTCGTTCGGTTTTGCATATTATTGGCAATGCCAATTTTATAGCGGAACAAATAGCGGGTATTGCCCAAAACATAGATGTAGCGATAATCTAAACGGCTTACTTGGCGAATATTTTTCTGATATTTTTTGATGGACATAAAATATATTATTTGTTTTTAAAATGTAAAATTAAAAACAATTTTTTTATATATTAAATTTTTTAAAAATAAATTTTATTATTTATGTGAAAAATACTTATTTTTAGACTGTGAAAAGATAAGCAGCCATAAAATGAATTTTTTACAAGAAATATTGGGGATGTTTTCAATCAAACGCTTAGCCGTTTGGTTCAGTATTTTTTTATTCTGTTTTTTACTGAGGGGGGGGCTTTTTAGGTGGTTGTTTACGTATAAAGCTGAAAAACGGTACGTTTTAGAATATAAAATAGAGGATGCTCAGTTGATAAAATTTATTCTTGAACATCCCGAGATATATGATAGAGATTTGCAAGATATGCGCCAAGTTGCAATTATTGCGGAGAAAATTACTGCCGATGTGCTCTATTTTGAAAAAGAAAGCACAATTACCAATTCCAATCTGATTTTTAAAAATGGAGGAGCTGCTAATGATGCAGGATATTCTGCTTTTTACGCAACGGTATGCGAATATTTGATTGATTATTATAATTTAAAAAAGCGTTTCGATTGTCGCCACATAGTTGGTTCCTGTTTTTTTAGGAAAACCAATTTGTCCACTTTTCAAACCCTCACTGGCAAAAGACCTTTCGCCTCTGAATTTCATTTCAATGTTATCATAGATTTAAAAACAGGCGAAACAATAACTCTCGACCCGTCTTTGTATGATGGATATCGCATATCAACTGTTTCCTCTAATTATATTGTAGCTATTCACTAAATCAAATGCAGCTTCGCATTTCTCCAAAAGTGCCCCCAAAACCTAATGAAATTACCATTCATACAATAGAACCTACCATTCATACAATCAATGATGCAGTTTGCGAATCTTGCCTTAAATTTGTTCCTATTAAAACGGCGTTCAAAACAACAAATTAGAATCCTAAGAAATGCCCTGTACGACCGCGTTAAAAACAAACCCGGCATCAACTAAAGAGCTTATGCTTTGAGCGTTTTCCATGGCACAAAGTATAATCACATTTCTATCTATTCAGTGAAAACCTTTACTGAACATTTCCCGATAGCCGAGAGGTTTATCGGGTTTTTTTTTAATAGATTTACCGTGTCAAAACGATATAATCTTTAATTAAGGTCTTGAAAAAGTCAATTTTTTGATTTGTAAAGCGCAAATCCATTTTCAAATCCAAGACCTTTTTCAGATGGTCATATAAATTATCAATGGCTTCCTCATGCGCCGTATTGCGGTATTCTTGATAGCGTAAAATGATGCTTTTCACCAAGAGCATATCGTCTTCTGAAAGCTGTTTTACCTCCAAATACTGAGGGGTGTAATTTTCAAGTGTATTAATACTCAAAATATCGTAGAGCCGAAAACGCCTATCCGTTCCGATTTTGATAACCGTAGTGCCCGCTGCCATATCCCCAAGCCGCTGGTGTTTGTCGGTGGTGCTGATAAGGAGTGCACCGAGCACACCCCCTGAAAATAAATAGTCGCCCAGCAACAAGACCGAACGCAGCAATAAGTCGCTCAAACCAATGGGTTTGCCATCAATCCTGACAACTTTTGTGCGCTGTGTGCGTTTACCCAGTGTTTGTCCGTTGAGCAAAGTTTCACACATTAAATAGTATAAAATCATAAACCAAAACGGAAAAACAGCGATGGCTTGCATCAAAAAACTGGAATCGCCAAAACCCAATGACCCTGCTATCATCGCTAAAGCAATCCAGATAAAACCTATCACGAGGCTGTCTATCAAAAGTGCGAAAAAGCGTTCGCGAAGCCCTGCCAATTCGTATTCGATGGTCACGTTTTGAGAGGTCGTTATTTCTATCGTATGCATAAAATAATTAAGAATTAGGAATTAAAAATTAGGAATTAGGAATTAATTAGGAACGTTGCAAATTTAAGTTAGTTTTGGCATTTCTAAGGAATATATTTGAAATGGGTAAAATCCCGAAAAGCGAAGACGTTGCAGTGCAACGTCTCTACATCATATCCCTTTTTGAGGTGTTTTGTCCATGTAGAGACGTTGCACTGCAACGTCTTCGCTTTTCGGGATTTTACCCGTTTCAAATATATTCCTTAGAAATGCCAAAACTAACTTAAATTTGCAACGTTCCTAATTAATTCCTAATTCCTAATTCCTAAT
>JAYUQN010000102.1:0-2236 GCA_043756725.1 Saprospiraceae bacterium | reverse complement strand
GCAGGTGCGAAACACATCGTTTTTTCTCGCACAGCGCATGAAATTAAAAGCTCTATCGGAGCCGTTGCCCACGATATGTATTTATATTTGAAACATGACCGCCCGTTTATTAATCGGTTGTTGCCTTTTACTTTACCTATTTTGAGTCCCCCTGAAGTGTGGTTGCCGAGGAGTCCTTTTAAAACGGGGAAGATGGAATTGAAGCAAAAATAAGGGTTAGTTTTTAATTTAATTTATTAAAAACATTAAAAATACGTCAAATAAATATGTATTAAAACCAAGCTTTTCTGTTGAAAAAAATTTGTTTGTTGAAATATAATTAATATTTTTGTAGGGCTATTGAGAAAAACTAAAGCAAATGGCAATACCCTTATGACTCAAAATGAACGAAACCAAAACGAACGACGTTTAAAAACCTTATATCAAGCTCTACATTTGTCAGTTATATATGAGGATAATTTTCTTATAAATTTAAAAGGCAGTTTTGTTGCCTTATTGGCATATCGAGATGATTTATTGGATAAAATCAACGTAATCCGTTGTATATTAGGTGACATAATCTAAAATTTAACTAATGAAGCATAAAAGAAAATATAGCTCTTTTTACAAAAAACTCTGGCTTACAACTGCTGAAGCTGAACAACATAATATGTTGAAAGACTTTATGTTAAGTCTTTCTTTTGAGGAGCTTATAGAATGGAATAATTATTTATTTGAAGGCGTTGAGAGACAAATTCAAAAGAATATAAAACAGGGCTTAACCGAAGAAGATAAAGAATTTTATCGAAAACAATTCGCCCGTTTTGATGATTTGGCAGAGGAAATAAAACTTAAAAAAGCTGCTTAAAATCTATAAAAAAAGCCTTCCGAATTGGTTCGGAAGGCTTTTTTATGTTTAAAACTACCCCCTCAGTATTTATGGCTTCGCAGGCTTATCAAAATCGCCCCCTTTGAAAAGGCTGATTTTATCCAAGTTAATGGCTTTTCTCAAAGCTTTATTGACATCCTCTACTGAAAGTTTCATAATTTGCGCTTCGTAATTGATGTCCCACTGCATAGTACGATTAAGGAAAAGGTAGGCGTTGAGTTTGCTCACCAATTGCTTATCGTTTGAGCGGGCAATGACGCGGGATTGTTTGACAGAGTTTTTAGCTTCATCCAACTCCTGCTGTGTGATACCGTCTTTCAAAATTTTAGCCATCTCTTCTTTAAAAGCCGCTTCTAATTTGGCAACATTTTCAGGTGCATATATAGCATACGCACCAAAAGAACCTGCTTTGTCTAACTGGTCAGCTATAAACCAAGAATAAACGCCATAGCTTAAACCCTCTTTTTGACGAATACGATTAGCCAAACGATTACTCAAAGAGCCACCCCCTAATATATAATTGCCTAACCAAGTGGCGGCGTAATCGGGGTCCGTATCGTTAATAGGAATATTAGCACCTGCCAAAAATACAGCACTGGCTTTATCGGGCGTTTTGATAGACTCGTTAGTTGCCTTTGTTTCAAAGTATTTAGTTTCAAGACGTTTATAAGGTATCTGGCTTTTCCAAGTACCGACCCCCTCAGTAATAATCTGCTTTACCTTATTTTCATCAAACTCTCCGACAACGGCAAGGGTTGCATCACTTGCCCCATAAAAGTCTTTATAAAATTTGCGTATATCTTCTAATTTCGTACTATTTAAGGCATCCATTTCCTCTTGCAAAGTCATATTATAACGAATATCACCTTTGGCGTAAGGATTCATGTGGCGTTCCATAGCCGATTGCGCTAAGGATTGCGGGTCGCTCAATTGTTGTTCTGTTTCAGCCAAAAGCTGTTGGCGCAGTTCCGTAAATTCTTTTTCAGGGAAAGTTGACCCTTTAAGCATTTCGGTTACTATTTTCAAAACAGCGGGGAAATTGTCTCTAACCGTTTCAATTGAAACAGTTGCTTTATCTTGGCTTGCGCTGATATTGACGGAAGCTTTAAGGTTATCTAAAGCGTCTTTCATCTGTTGCTCGGTTTGTTTAGCCGTTCCTTTTTTCAACATCTGTCCCACCATATAAGCCGTAATGCGCTTGCCTGCAAGGCTTTTTTCATCGCCAAAACGTAGGGTTAAAGTGGCATTAACCGTATTACCCCGTGTTTTTTTAGGTAAAAAAGCATATTTCACTGAGCCAGCCGCGCCCCGTTTGGTACGGCTTTCAATATTGGTGGCGGAAGGGTCAAAAACCTCGCCTTCGTCCAT
>JAYUQN010000101.1:0-2239 GCA_043756725.1 Saprospiraceae bacterium | reverse complement strand
TTTTAATCGCACCATATTGGAATTGAAATAGGGAAAACAGATGGGTAAAATCTAATAGGAGTAATGAAGTCCACCATTCGTACAATAATTCCTACCATTTATACAACGATAGTGTCGAATGGCGTAATATCAACATTTTAAAACCCAACGAAAAATGTGTCTAAAGGCGGGCATTTCATCAAAACCTTCATTGGAAAAATTGAGGTTATAAAGTTTTTTAAACACAAAGGCACAAAGATTTACAAAGTTAGCTGTTGACATTGTTTTTATTTTATGCCTGTCAACATCTAACTCTGTGAAACCTCTATGTGCCTCTGTGAGCAATTTTTATCTCCTATAGGCAACTGCACCTTAAAATCCTCTATAAGGTTTGCCGCCAGCTAAAACCTCTTGCGTTTTTTCATCAAAAGTCACTTTTAAGCCTGTTTGATAAGCGGCATTTGACATGATGGTAGCGATTGAGTGCTGATAACCCGCTTCAATCGGCGCATTGGGTTGTTTACGGCTGCGGACACATTCCATCCAGTTTTTGATGTGGTTGAAAGTCAGGTCATCGCCGCCTGTGTTGGCATCGGTGGCAACTTTCACACCCTCTAATTTGAAAGGTGAAAGCAAATTAGCTTTTAAGCCCATCGCCGCAGCTTCGCGTTCACGCATACCGCCTGTTGCGGAGATTTCATTGGTATCCAAGTTAATCATACCGCCGTTTGAGTAGTACAATTCTTTAGTTTCACCTGCTGAGTTTGAAAAACGAGACGTAAACTGCACTTGAAACCCTTTCGTTGGGTCATTTAAGGGACCATAATCGAAGACAACTGTTAAGGTATCGGCATTTGTTCTCCCATCTTGCCATTGATAAATGCCACCGTTGGCAACTACGCTACGTGGGTGAGGCAAGCCACTGAACCAGTGAACGGTATCAATTTGGTGGCTCATCCATTGTCCGGGAATGCCCGATGAATAGGGCCAGAACAGGCGATATTCTAAATATTTGCGGGCATCAAAATTTTCATAAGGACGATTAAGAAGGTAGCGTTTCCAATCCACATCCGATTCTTTCAAGTTTTTCACCAACTCAGGTCTGCGCCAACGTCCTGGCTGATTGACATTCCACATCAATTCTACCATAACAATAGGTCCGAATTTGCCTGATTTGATGTATTCTTCAGCAGCCCAATAATTGGCACCACTGCGGCGTTGCGAACCAATTTGAACGATTTGTTTAGAGTCTTTTACCGCTTTCAAAACAGCCCGATTGTCTTCCATGGTTTCAGCCAAAGGTTTTTCAGCATACACATCCAAACCTGCTTTTACAGCTTCTATGGTATGGATAGCATGTTGAAAATCGGCGGTGCTCATGAAAACAGCGTCCGCTGATTTGGACTCATAAAGCTCATCGTTGTTTCTGAAAACTTTGATGTTTGTACCCAATTGCTTGTCAATAAAAGCCTTGCCTTCTTCACGGCGGCGGTTCCAAATATCGGAAAGACCCACCATTTCAAAGTTCATTTCTTTCATCAACGCCTTGAAAGGAGGCACATGCGAGGCTTTGTGACGGTCTGAAAAACCGACAACAGCTACGCGCACACGGTCGTTTGACCCGATAATACGGGCGTAAGACTTGGGGCTAAAAGCAAGAGACCCGAGACCAGCAAGCGCTGTATTTTTAGCAAAATCACGTCTATTCATTGATGTTATTTTTAAAAATGATATTATAATAGAATTTTAATAATTAAAAAAACTAAGCTGAATTAGTGTATTTTTCGTTATTTTTGCCTTTTATTAAAAAAAATAAAATTCATACATTATGCCAAAGTCCTATTCTCAATTTGATTATGATGACTTAAAAGATTTAGGTCTTCAAGTAGATGAAAATGCTTTTATGCACCAAATCAATTATACACCTATACAACCCAGCGATTTTTTAAAAACAACACTTGAACGAAATTTACGTCGAAAACTAAGGTCTGAAAAAGCAAAATCAGAGTTTCTTATTTCTCCTATTTTATCAGAATTAGAAGAACTTAATCTAAGAAAATTTGCTTTTTATTCAGGTTACAAGTTCAATGTTGAACCTAAACAAGGATTAAGTGGCTTCTGCGATTTTGTTTTATCTTTTGAACCAAAAGCTTTTCGTATTGAAGCACCTGTTTTTTGCATTGTTGAAGCCAAAAATGAAAACCTCGAAAGTGGCATTCCTCAATGTGTTGCAGAAATGTATGCCGCTCAAATTTTCAAT
>JAYUQN010000100.1:0-5796 GCA_043756725.1 Saprospiraceae bacterium | reverse complement strand
AATGTATTAACAAAAGCGACTTGCTCGTTGTTGCTTTTCAACTCCTTGCGAATAATTTTTTCAGCAATATCCAAAGCCATAGTACCGACTTGATTTTTAACATCAATCAGCATTTGATTTTTCATGTTGTCTATTTCTGCTTTGGCATTTGTCATAATCTTATTGGCTTCAACTTTTGCTGAATTTTTAGATTCATTGACAATATTAGCCGCCACATCTTTGGCATCTTTGAGCATTTTCATGCGCTCATCGCGGGCTTGTGCGAGGATTTGCTCATTTTCAGCTTTCAAATTAGCCATTTCTTGTTTGGCATTTTCAGCCGCACCCAAAGCATCAGCGATACCTTGTTCGCGGGATTTCAACGCCTCTAAAATAGGCTTCAAAGCTTTGCGCCCAATGGGTATCCAGACCAAAAGAAAAATCAATGTTGTCCAAAACAACAGACCGAAATCGGGTCTTATCGGAGAAAAGTCTGCTAAAAATATCATGACGTATATTGTTATATTGATGTATTGTTAAATTGTTGTTTGTCGTTGTTAAACTCAGGCTACCAACCAACCGTTGGCAGACCTGAGTTTGATTTTTTCGGTAGCTTTTAATTAGCTTACGAAGAACGCCAAGACGATAGTTGCCAACGCTGCACCTTCTACAAGAGCTGCTGCGATAAGCATGTTTGTCCGAATGTCGCCTAAAGATTCTGGCTGACGTGCGATTGCTTCGAGTGCTTTACCACCTATTTGTCCGATACCGATGCCTGCGCCAATTACGGCTAAACCTGCACCAATTGCTGCTAATGAACCTGTCATTTTATATAGAATTTAAATAATTACAATCTCTTGTAGCTTCGGCTTTAGCCGAACTCGTTTAAACGGGTTTAGCCGTTGTATTATTTAATATTTCTGACGGATAAATCCGTCTAAACGAATTCGCCTAAAGGCGAAGCTACGGGTTCGGATAAATCCGAAGCTACGATTTAATGTGCATGCGCATCATCGTGATGATGTTCTTCTATCGCTGAACCAATATAGATTGAAGCTAATAACGAAAATATAAAGGCTTGTAAAAATGCTACCAATAACTCCAATAGATTCATAAAAGCGGTAAAAGGAACAGCTACTAATGTGCCTGCAACTGTACCACCCATACTTTTACCTGCATTGCCAAAAACAAAAATCAAACTTACAAAAGTTAAAATGATAACGTGACCTGCGGTGACGTTGGCAAAAAGACGTATTAATAAGGTGAAAGGTTTTACGAAAATACTCATCACCTCTATCGGCATCATCAAAATTTTAATCGGTAAAGGCACACCCGGCATCCAAAAAATATGCTTCCAATAATTCGCATTGCTATTAAGGTGCATAACGATGAAAACCAATAAAGCCAAAACTATTGTGCTGCTGATATTGCCCATGACGTTTGCGCCAAAAGGAAAGAAGGGCAACAAACCCAATAGGTTATTAAATAAAATAAAGAAAAACAGGGATACGATGAAGGGTA
Source organism: Saprospiraceae bacterium (assembly GCA_043756725.1). Taxonomy (GTDB): domain Bacteria; phylum Bacteroidota; class Bacteroidia; order Chitinophagales; family Saprospiraceae; genus JAAFJT01. The sequence goes on along the minus strand of JAYUQN010000100.1, from coordinate 4,296 downwards.
CGTATTTTTCGTATTTCGGACCGATTGACGGTTTGCAGACTTCGTCGCGAATAAAAACAATGAAAGGCTCAAGGAGATTTGTTAGACCCTTCGGGGCGGTATTAGGGTTTTTCTTATAATAATTGGCAGCCGTGAAAAAAACAAAACCAATTAAACTCATCGCCATAAGCATTGTAAAAACGTTTTTTGTGATTGAAAAATCAATCCAAGAAGCGTTCATACTTGTTAATTTGCGACCTTCTTCTAATGGGTAACATTGACCTTTGTATTTTACAAAATATTTATCTATAGGCTTTCCGTCGACCATTTCTTTTTTTGTAAAAGAATAGTGCCCTTCACCTTTATGGATTTCATCTAATTCTATTTCCTCTTTAGGCAACCCGATGGCTTTTTTCACAACATCGTGCGCCAAAACAAAACCATTCACAGCCGTTTTACCATGATGAAACATTGTAGAAAGACCTGATGTAAGCCCCCCCTCAGTATCATAAGCAAAAACAGGCAAAGGCAAATGCACATCACCGATTATATGAAACTGGTGCGCATCGCCAATGTGGTGCATGACTGCTGGAACAGGGTCGTATTTGTCTGGATTTTCCTCCGCTGGCGAACAAGCATCGTGACCGTATGCATCAGCATGTTGGGTTGTGGTCGCTTGTGCGTGTTGCTCAGTAGTATGAGTTTCAGGCTGATTGGGGGTAGCATGGTTATCATGTTGAGCCGAAAGCGTAAACGCTGCCGAGCAAAAAACGAAGGTATATAAGAAAGATTTCAATGTCATCGTATATAGATTAGTATATATGTTCTTTAAAAACGCTGCAAAGGTAAGCGAACATGAGCGATTAAAAAAGCACTTTTCAAAGTTTTTTATAAGTTTTTCAAAGTTTTTAAATATAAAAAAGTATAAATTATTCTTTTCATGACTTCAAACAGGTAACAAAGTTTATCCTTCTTGGTTTAGTTTATTTCTTACATTTGCGCCTTAAATTAAATACGCTATGTTAGATTTTTCTGAAGCTACAATCGTCCGATTGTCCATTACTTGGACAGGTAATAAAGAACGCAACGAAGGGGTCGTGATACCCAAATCAACTTTGGTGCCTGTCAATGATTTCGCCCATCAAGTTTTACTCAACGCTTTTTTCAAGCCTTTTGAAAAAAATGAGCAGTTTCACTATTTTCATCACGATGAAGATTTGAGCCACAACGCCGTTTATCAAGCGTGTATGCAAATTTTTGAAAATCCTGATTCGCTTTCAGAGCAAGCGGCTTTATTAACACAACGCCTTTATGATTATTCTACCTTACCTAAAATAACGGGTGGAGAGTTTTTCATAGCTTTGTTTGATGCTGTTCAGTTGCAAGGTGAAGTTGCCCCCGCTATCGGTTTTTTCAAAATCATCAATAAAGATGCTTATCTAAAAGTAGAGCGCACGGCAGATGCTTTTGCCTTGCAAGTCGGTGAAGGTATTGCTACGGGCAAATTGGCTTTGGCTGCCCTCATTTTTGGTGTGGACGAAGCGGAAGGCTATCGCATTATGGCAACTGATACGGTGAGTAAAAAAGATACCCCCTCAGTATGGCTGCATCAATTTCTCTCTACTAAGCCCATTGAGGACAATTATTTCAACACCCAGCACTACATCCAAATGACGAGCGATTTTATCAAAGAGAAAGCCGCCCCAAAGTTTGGTCTTGATAAATCAGATACCATTGATTTGCTCAACCGCACGTCCTTTTATTTCAAGGAAAATGAAAACTTTGAAATAGCCGATTTTGCCAAAAAAGTTTTCGATGACGATGAAAAACAAGAGGCTTTTGAAAAATTTAAGGAAGAATATACCCAAGAGTCCGATATTCCTTTAGCCGACCAATTTGATATTAGCAAACAAGCGGTTCGGAAATCCAATAAGGTCTTTAAAAATGTCATTAAATTGGATGAAAATTTCACCATTCATATCAATAGTCGTAGGGATTTGATTGAACGGGGGTTTGATGAAGAAAAAGGACAAGCATACTATAAGGTGTATTTTGAAAAGGAGGAATAAAGTAAATGTTTATTTTCACATACAATTAATTATTTTTTGTTTTTCCTAAAATTTTTCTTGTGAAATACAATTTTCATCGTAAATTTGAAAGAATATTAAAGGATTACCTTTTGTTTTAACATTGAAAAGCAAAACATGAGCGTTTTAACAGAAGAAAAGAGAATGACTTATAGTGCGTTTCGTCAAATGGAATTTGATGATAACGACCCCTATCAATACGAACTTATAAATGGCATACTCGTGAGAAAATCATCCCCCACCCTCAAGCATCAACGCATATCAGGTAAACTTTATCGGGCTTTGTGCGATTTTGTTTTACCTCAACATAAAGGTGAAATTTTTTATGCCCCTTTAGATGTCTATTTTGATGAAGAAAATACGCCACAACCCGATTTAGTCTATGTTTCTCACGATAATCGAAGAATTATTGACGAACAAGAAGGCATTATTGTTGGCGTTCCTGATTTGATTATTGAAATTGTCTCCCGTGGCTCTATTCGTCGTGACCGTGTTACTAAAAAAGAAGTCTATGAACGATTTGGCGTTCCCGAATATTGGATTATTGACACCAATGGGGCTATTGAAGTTTTCACACTTCAAAATGGAGAGTATCACCTTGCAGAATGGGTAGCAGATGAAGGCATTATTTATTCCATCATTTTGTCAGGTTTTGAAATAGATTTGAAAAATATTTTTGATTGAAATTGCATAAAAAATAGACCTTTACCCCAAAATAGCATTATCCATTTTCAATTGTCCATTTTTACATGTTAAACGCCATATCACCCATAGACGGACGCTACGCCCGCCAAACGAAAGAACTTGCTGATTATTTTTCAGAGTTTGCGCTGATAAAATACCGTGTTTTTGTTGAAATTCAGTATTTCATTGCTTTGTGCAACCATCCATTGCCACAATTGGAAGGGTTTGAAGAAGAGCAAATTGAGGCTTTGGATAAAATATTTGAAAATTTTGATATGCTCGATGCCGAGCGTATTAAGGATATTGAAAAAGTGACCAACCACGATGTCAAAGCTGTTGAGTATTTTCTGCGTGAAAAATTTGAAGCTTTAGGTATCGAAAAATACCAAGAGTTTATCCATTTTGGCTTGACTTCACAAGATGTGAACAATACGGCGACCCCCCTCAGTATAAAGCATGCTACGGAGCGTATTTATTTGCCCAATATTGAAAAAGTGCGAAATGAATTGGCTGATATGGCGTGGAAATGGCGGGATATTGCCTTGCTTGCGCGCACACATGGGCAACCAGCAAGCCCTACTTCCTTAGGCAAAGAGTTTCAGGTTTATGTTGAAAGACTTGATAATCAAATAAATGCGTTGAAAAAAATACCTTTTACTGCCAAATTTGGGGGCGCAACGGGCAATTTCAATGCCCATCATGTTGCCTATCCCGATATTGATTGGAAAGGTTTTGCCAACGATTTTGTCCGTGAATATCTCGGTTTGGAAAGGCAGCAATACACTACTCAGATTGAACATTACGATAATTTGGCAGCTCTATTTCATAATATTTCCCGCATCAATACCATCTTGATTGACCTTTGTCGGGATATTTGGACGTATGTTTCAATGGATTATTTCAAGCAAAAAACCAAAGCAGGTGAGGTCGGTTCATCGGCTATGCCCCACAAAGTGAATCCGATTGATTTTGAAAATGCAGAAGGAAATTTGGGCATTGCCAACGCAATTTTTCAACATTTGGCTGAAAAATTGCCCATTTCACGCTTGCAACGGGATTTGACGGACTCCACCGTTTTGCGCAATATAGGTGTACCTTATGCCCATACCCTCATCGCATTCAAGTCTATACTGAGGGGTGTCGACAAATTGCTTTTGAACGAGCAAAAACTCTATGATGATTTGGATAATAACTGGGCAGTGGTTGCCGAAGCCATTCAGACCATTTTAAGGCGTGAAAATTATCCTCACCCTTATGAGGCTTTGAAAAATCTGACACGGGGCAAAGTGAGTATTACCAAAAAAAATATGCTTGATTTTGTTGAAACTTTAGATGTTTCGGAGGATGTGAAAGAGGAATTGAGGAGTCTTTCACCTCATAATTATTTGGGGTTGAAATAAGCGTGGGCGTTTCAAAAAAAAATGATTTGTGCAAACGGGAAAAAATAAATTGTTGCTGTAATTTTTCGTGGGCAATTGTAGAGACGTTGCAGTGCAACGTCTCTACGTGGTTCATTTTAACAAGGTTATTGAAAAAAATGCCCTAT
>JAYUQN010000099.1:0-2240 GCA_043756725.1 Saprospiraceae bacterium | reverse complement strand
CACCTATTTTAAACTCATGGCTTTGACCGCTTTGGTAGGTGGTTTTGGGCATCTTTTAAACTTCCATACGGGCGTGTGGCTTAGGCTTGTCTCTTGGGTTTTAGCCTTAACAGCCATCTATTTTTTAGAAAAAGATATGCTCAAATTGATGAAACTCCCCACCTATACTTCCTTAATTCCACCTATAAAATGGTTCATATTCACCACATTAGCCGTCTATTGGCAGGTTTTTACGCCTGTGAAAACGGGCATAACGCTGGGTATGGTCTTCATCGTTTGCCCCGTTTTATTTTATTTTTATTATCGCTCTAAAAATAAAGGATATTTGCTAATTTTAGCCTTTATCTTAGCGAATGGTTTGGCGGGCATTGCCCATTCTCAAAATATCACGTTGGGAAGTTGGTGCAATGGTAATGATTTGGCGCATTATATTTCAGCGATATGTTTGGTAGGGATGTATTTTGGGGTGAAAGCGACAAGTCATGAGTAATGGGTAATAGATAATGGGTAATGTTACCCATTACCCATTACCCATTACCCATTACCTATTTTATTTAAAAACCTATTTTTTCATACAATCAATTAAATATCAACCTATTATGAAAAGACGAATTTTCTTATCTGAGTCTTCCAAAATGTTAGGCGGTGCTGCTTTAGTCAGCGTTTTGCCGAGCCGCATATTTGGTAAAACCACAACCGTTGCGCCGAGCGACAAAATCCGAGTGGGCGCTATTGGTTGCAAAGGCATGGGTAGTTCCGATATAAACTCTATGCTGAAACTGCCCGAAGTGGATATTGTTGGCTTGTGTGATGTAGACGATTCGGTATTGCGCAACCGCAACAGCGACCTCAAAAAAGCGAACCGCAAAGAAGTTCCCACTTTCAAAGATTACAGAAAACTGCTTGACAACAAGGACATTGATGCCGTTATCATCGCCACACCCGACCATTGGCACGCTCTGCCGATGATTGCCGCCTGTCAAGCAGGTAAAGATGTGTATGTTGAAAAACCAGTGGGCAGAACCATTGAAGAATGCAACGCCATGCTCGCCGCAGCGCGTAAATATGAGCGGGTGGTGCAAGTGGGTCAATGGCAACGCAGCCACAAGCATTGGCAAGATGCCATTGATTTTGTGCAGTCGGGCAAATTAGGTAAAATCCGTTTGGTAAAAACATGGGCTTATCAAGGGTGGATGAAAACGCTCACGGCTAAACCCGATATTGCTGTTCCGAAAGGGGTAGATTATGATATGTGGTTGGGTCCCGCACCTAAACGTCCTTTTAATGAAAATCGTTTTCACTTCAATTTCCGTTGGTATTGGGATTATGCAGGCGGTTTGATGACCGATTGGGGCGTGCATATTATTGACATGGGTTTGGCAGGTATGAAAGCGCAGGGTCCTAAATCGGTGATGTCTTCTGGCGGCTTGTTTCAAAGTGCTGAAAATGTCATGGAAACGCCCGACACGCTTCAAGCCATTTATGAATTTGATGGCTACACCATGATTTGGGAACACGCCAATGGCATAGATGGCGGTCCTTACGGGCGCGATCATGGTGTTGCTTTCATTGGCAACAATGGCACTTTGGTGGTTGACAGAGGCGGTTGGGAAGTGATTGCCGAAAAGGATAGAACCAGTTGGGCTGAAACAAAAGGGATGAAAATGGAAGCCGTGCCTTTGATAAAATCCGTCGGCAGTGGTTTGGATTTTCACACCCGCAATTTCGTGGATTGTATGAAAAGCCGTGCAAAACCCAATTGCGATATCGCCATTGCTCAAAATACCGCTCTGAACGCTTCGCTCGGCAATATCGCTTACAGAACCAATCGCAAAATATTTTGGGATGCGGCGAAACAGGAAATTATCAATGATAAAGATGCGCAGCTTTTGACGTTGGCGAATTATCAGAATGGGTGGGCGTTGCCGAAAATATGATGTTTTGGTTTTTGTCATTCAGCCGGAATCTCTCTTTGCTTTGTCATTTTGTCATTTTGTCATTCAGAAGGAATCTCTTTTATGTGTATTTTCTCTTCTAAATAACAAAGCAAAGAGAGATTCCTGCTGAATGACAAAATGACAAAAATGACAAAGCAGAGAGACCCCCTCAGTATTTTACGCATTTCATTCAAAAAATTGTAATATTTTACTATGAAAAACATCTTTTTTACGACTATTCTTTTACTTTTCATGTCAAATATCTCTTTCACACAAGTAAAATTAGAGATAAAAAAGAACCTC
>JAYUQN010000098.1:0-5799 GCA_043756725.1 Saprospiraceae bacterium | reverse complement strand
TGTATGAAGAATTTATGAATAACGAAGAAATCAGTATGTCGGCTTTGGCTCAAAAAGTTCTGGGCGACAAATCTAAAGAATAGTATTATTTAATCTGGGTATCCGGGACGAATAATTCTAATACCAAAATCACACACATTTTACACACTTAGTGAAACACTGTAAGTCGAAACAACTATTAGTAGGACTTATTTGACACCGCTAATTTTATTAGACTACTTTAATCTTACAATTTTTTTCCTTTACTTCGATTTCTGAGAAATCTATCATAATTTTTACCAAATTTCAGATTACTTTTGTGAACTCAAACGCTCCAAGTTTTAGCAACTTGGAGCGTTTTTGATGTAGTCGGAAAATTCATTTCCCGCAACATCCTACTACTTAAAAAAGCCCGAGTAGCCCCCTACCCCTGAAGGGGAGTACATTTCGAAGCAATTTGGAATTTGGAACTTTTTCAGAGCTATTTCTATAAAAGATTTCAAAATCGCATGTTAGGGACGAAGTAAAAAATAAGATACCCAAAGGAGAAAAACCCAAAAGAGGATTTGTTTTTATTTTTTATTAAAAAATTTCATTTTTTAATAAAAAATAAAAACAAATCGCCTCCTTCTTCCTGCGTGTGGGTATGTTATTTTTTACAAAATCCCTTACTTCAAAATGTACTCCCCTTCAGGGGTAGGGGGCTGCTCGGGATTTTTTTAAGTGCCAAAGTAGCGCAGTTAAAAAATTATTTCGGGATAGGTTTTACCACATTCTAACTTATTGAAAATAAATGACTTATCATACCTCTGTCCTCCTTCACGAAGCTGTTGATGCACTGGCTATTAAGCCAGAAGGCGTTTATGTTGATGCTACTTTTGGTGGCGGGGGGCATAGCCGTGAAATTTTATCGAAATTAGGCAATAGCGAAAAAGGCATATTAATCGGCTTTGACCAAGACGAAGACGTAACAACCAACCTTCTTTCCGACCCGCGTTTCATTTTTTACAACTATAATTTCATTCAACTGAAACGGATGTTGCGCTTCGGGGGGGTGAAACAAGTGGACGGCATTTTGGCAGATTTAGGCGTTTCATCTCATCAATTTGACGAGGCAGAACGGGGGTTTTCCTACCGCTTCGATGCGCCTTTGGATATGCGGATGAATCAAGGAGAAGGTAAAACGGCTGCCCATATTCTCAATAATTACGATGCTGCACAATTGCAAACGATTTTTAGTGACTATGGTGAAATTCGCAATTCTCGTACCCTTGCACAAGCACTTACACAAGCCCGAATTGGTAAGGCTTTCATAAATATTAGCGATTTAATGGCTGTCCTTACCCCCCTCAGTATGGGCGACAAAATGCGCTATTTTTCACAAGTTTTTCAAGCCTTGCGGATTGAAGTGAACGATGAATTGGGTGCTCTGAAAGATTTTTTAAAACAATCTTTAGATGTTTTAAAGCCCGGAGGACGTTTGGCTATCATTAGTTTTCATTCTTTAGAAGATAGAATTGTGAAAAATTTCATGAAATCTGGTAATTTTGACGGTGATTTGCAAACAGATTTTTATGGCAATATTACCCGCCCGTTTAAGATAATTACTAAAAAACCCATTGAGCCGAGTGAGGGTGAAATCAAGGCGAATCCGAGGTCTCGGAGTGCGAAGTTGCGGATTGCTGAAAAAATATAGCGCTAAGCAAAGATTTAAGGTAAGTTTTTTGTGAAAAGTTGTTTTAATTATTTTTTTTGCAAAAAAAATAATTAAATCAACTTTTCACAAAAAACTTACCCTAAATCTGCTGCCCAATTAAATTGAGTTAATCAAAATCATAAATCAAAAATGCCACGACCAATAAAAGAATACATGAATTTTGGTCCGATACTTTCGGAATGGATATTCGGCAACTTGCCGTTTGTCTTTTTCCTATTTTTTCTGGGCGTCATTTACATTGCCAACGCCAATTATGCGGAAAAGCAAGTGCGGCAAATTCAAAATCTTGAAAAAGAAATCAAAGACCTTAAATGGCGATACAATGCAGCCAAAGCCGATGTCATGTTTAACAGCAAGCAATCGGAAGTGGAAAGGGCAGTTGAGGCTTACAATTTAAGAGCCACCAATCAACGGACTAAGCGGATTATTGTGAAAGAATAAATTAATGAGGCTGTCTCAAATTTTTTAAGCGTTTTAAAAATAGGTTAATAAAATAATACAGAATTATCTACTTTGTGGTACAATAAGTTATAACTTATTGATTATCAACATTTAGGAAATTTTAAAAATTTCCTAAATGTGCGCTTGAACCACAAAGCAGATAATTTTGAAACAATATGTTGGCAATTATAGAACCTTATTGTGATTTCTGTAAAACAGCTTCAGCCGCTTCACGACCACTTTTAGCTGCTCCGTTCATAAAGCCCGAAAAATCACCGCCACAATGTTCTCCTGCAAAAAAAACATTGCCCACTGGGATAGATTCTGCCCCAGCGATAGATGTGTATTGACCTGTTCGATAACAAATATAACTGCCTAAAGTGTAGGGATAAGAGGGCCAGTGCATTCGCGCTACTTTGCCATTAAAATGTTCTGTTGCCCCTTTGAAAATCTTATCCCATTTTGGCAAATAAATATCTTTTTGGGAAGCAGGGGTGCCTTTGCCAACGGCAATGCCTGAGGGTCCGCCAAATAAAATAGACAAACCTGCGGCTTCATTATCCCCTGTTTGCAATTGGGCATTGTCCCATCCATTTGGAATACCAATGTCAGAATAACACAAACCTTGATAGCCTTGCTCACGCCAATAGTGTTTTTTCATACCCATCATCAATTTTGTATTTGTGCCAAAACCCATTGTGTTGATAGAATCCCATTTGAGTTGGGGCATTTTCAAGCGAATATCCACATTTCTTAACCGTGTAAAGGGAATGGCAATCACCACAAAATCAGCTTTAACGGCGTTGGGCATACCCGAAAATGTGAGTTCGTAGCTATCAGAATGACGGCGACTAATAGCTTCCAATGAGCGATTTAATTCAATATGTGAGGCGTATTTTTTAGCAAGGGCATCGGGAATAGATTGGTTGCCGCCCCTTGTTTTATAGCGTTCATCACTTTCACCAAACAGTTCGAGTTTACCCCCCTCAGTATCTGTTGATATCAGAATCGGTAAATTGATAGCTGATTGCACTTGTGGCGACAAACCATATTCCGATTCATAAGCCACTTCAATAAACTCTTTAATCCAACCTCGTGCCCCGATTTTTTCAAGATATTGAGATAGCGACATCCTATCCAATTTTTTGATATAAGGGTCTTTGGTTTTATACCCTTCCGTACTCATTTCATCGGGTAGGCGGTCAGCATCGGCTTTTATTTTATCTGCAAAATGGCGAAACGCCTCCACCACTTCAGTCAAAGTATGGTGTTTACCCTTAAAAAAGAAAGCTTCTTTGGTCAGTTTTTCTTCTGAGGCTTGGGCATAGTCAATAAGTTCGAGGTTAAATTCCTTTGCTAATGCCCACATATCAGCGTGGTTTGTGTCAATAAATTCAGCCCCAAACTCAGCCCAAGTACCTTCGCCCATGGCATTTTGAACGGAAAACATACGCCCGCTTGTGCGTCCAGACGCTTCATAAACCGTAGCGTCCAAACCTGCTTTTTTAAACGTATGCAATGCGCTTAAACCTGCCATACCGGCACCGACTATGACAATGCGAGGAGGATTGAGTGCAGAAAACGAACGACCAAATACCCCCTCAGTAGAAAGCCCTGTTAAGCTCCCAATGAGAATGGTTTTACCTGTGTTTTCTAAGAATTTACGGCGTGTCATGGCGGCGTCTTCGGCACGTTGCACAATTTCTTCGGCGGTTGTTTCGGCTTTATTGGCAGCCAAAGCCATGCGGAGGGCTTTTCGGAATGTCCCGAAAAGCGGCGTTTTAGAAATGTTTTTCATTGGTAGATTGATTAAAATTTGGTTAAAATTTGTTTTTCATTGATGAAATTGGGGATGTTTCCGAGTGAAACAAGATGCGTAAACTTAGGTAAGCATTCAGTTTTAGAAAAGTTGTTTAGTTCGATAGTGAATTCAAATATCGTATAAAGATAAAAAAGTATTTATCTTTTTCAAAATTTTTTTTTTAATTTATCCGAATAAAGGGGACAATATCCATTTTGCAGGTGAGCACCTCGTTTTACTTTTAAACGGTAGGTTTTGTGCAAATGGTAAAAAAAAAAACAAAAATGGGTTTTAAATTTTGTTTTGCAAAAAAAATTTAAAACCGCCCCCTTTTTTCGGCGACCCAACCGTTTGCATTTGCACAAAACCTACCGTTTAAAAGTATAGCAGTGGGCAAGGATTTATGGATGGTGACGTTTTGACGGGGCGTGAGGCAGCAGAAGCGATTTTGGAGAAGATACAGGTATAAACGCTAATTAGCTACGTAACGACGGCTACCCGATGTATTTCGGGTAGCCGTTTTTTGTTGCACGAATGCCTTTCGACTTTTTATTGAAAATCTGGAAAAATGAACGGGGCTTGCAGCGATGGTTTAGTAAATGGTTTTTATTTTTTTTTCAAAAAAAAATAAAAACCATTTACTAAACCTGTGAACGAAACCTATTCCGCAAAATACTGCATCTTTTTCACCGCCACAAACTTATCCGATTGCAAGCGGTAAAAATAAACACCCGTATTCTTCAAAACAGATTTATTTAAAATCACCTCATTATACCCTTTTGAAAAATCCCGTTTCAAGGTATAAACCTGTCTGCCTGTGATGTCAAAAATGCTTAATTCAGCGTTGTTTGTTTCAGGTAAAATGAAAGAAATCGTGGTTTCGTTGGTGAATGGATTCGGGCGGTTTTGAAGCAAATCGAACTGCGGTTTATCTTGTTTTTTTCCGTAGGAATCACTCGTGACACTTGAAAACTGCAATTGTAAATGCTTTTCACTCCCCTCAGTATTATAGCCCAAATTGTCTGAAAAACCATTATTTAGGCTCACCAATTCTTTAACAGAAACTTGCTTTTTCGCTTTCACTACTAAAGTAAAAATGGTGTTATCACTCGCAGATTTTGAACTTGCCCATGCCGTAGCAACTGTATTTCCCTGTAAAACATTGTAATTCCCTTCGCCAAATTGTGCCAAATCACCGTTTTCAATACTGAAAGATTCTACGGCTTTTTTATCAATTGTCAAAGCAAATTGTAGGGCAACTAAGGCTTTTGCATTGATTTTTACGGGAATTTGGTAGGTTTTACCTTGTTCCAAAAGCATATCGGGTAGTTGCAAATAGTCAATTTCGGGCGTATTACGCACTTGCAATGCCGACAAATTGGATGTCCGTGCCGACAAATTGCCATCGCCTACTTTTACCGCTACAAAATCCGCATCCGTGACATTTTGAGTGGGATTAGTGAGACTTAAAATCTCTGGGAAATCCTCAGCAAATGGGTTATTAGGATTTTTAAAAACATAGCTTTTCGGAATAAAACGCCATGCCGTATTGTTGGGGAAATTATCTATTTTACGCAATATCAGATTGCGAATCAGCAGCATATCGCCCGCTTCTACTTCGCCATTGCGGTTTACGTCCATCGCTATGAGTTGATACGGTGATTTTGCTGTTTCAATGCCCAATAAATATTTGGCGATGACATTGATATCGAAGGTGGAAACACCGTTTAAAACATCATAAGTGCGCTCGGGGCGGATACGATATGACTCACCCATAGGCAGACTTGGGAAGTTGTAAAAACTGCCTTCTGCTTTGTTGATAGAATCCCGTGTGTTGAAAATTTTCACCGTAGCCGCCACA
>JAYUQN010000097.1:0-2241 GCA_043756725.1 Saprospiraceae bacterium | reverse complement strand
GCAAGCCCATTTTCCCTTTTCCAGAACCCCGTATGGAAGGCTTAAAATTCAGTTTCAGCGGTCTAAAAACGTCAATTTTACAATTTTTAAAGAAAAATCTGAAAGAAAATCCTGATTTCATCACCGAAAATCTCAACGATATATGTGCATCTGTGCAGCACCGCATAGTTACCATTTTGATGAAAAAATTAAAAAAAGCGGCGAAGGAAACGGGCATAAAATCGGTTGCCATAGCTGGTGGTGTTTCAGCTAACTCTGCCCTGCGAGCGGCTTTAGAAGAAGCGGGTCGAACAGAAGGTTGGGAAGTTTTTATCCCTAAGTTTGAATTTTGTACAGATAATGCGGGGATGATTGCGGTTACAGCTTATTATAAATATTTGAAGGGGAAATTTGTGGGGCAAGATGTTGCGCCTACGGCGAGGATGGAGATGTGAGTTAAAAACTCTAAGAAGATGGAAAAAAATAAAAAAGCGGTTAAATCCATTTTGGAAAACCACTTTTTTATTTAAATCTTATTTGTATTTTCAAGACGTTTACGGATATCCAAAACGCAATCAGTTGAAACTTCAAAAAGAATGGCAATGCGTTCAGTAGACCAATCAGTTTTCAGAAGAACTCTTTCAATGAGAGGTATTTTAGAAACTTTTTCGATACCTTTCTGATAACCTACCTCAAAACCTTCCCAATAGAGGGGGAATTCTGTTACGTCTATGTTAAAACGGCTTTCATCAGCTTTAAGTTTTCTACATTTTATTTTCATCTTTTAACCGTTTACGAATGTTCAAGACGTAATCAGTTGAAACTTCAACCAAGTCTGCAATACGTTTAATAGGTAATTTATTTTCGATGAGGATATTTTCAATCATTGCAATTTTTGCTAATTCGATACCTTTTTCGATACCTTTTTCGATACCTTTTTCGATACCTTTTTCCTCACCTTTTTCGAGACCATCAATATAGAAAGGGTCCTCTTCAATGTCAATGTTAAAAACTACTGGCATGGCTTTTATTTTTTGTTGAAAAATTCTTTGCAATTTACGCAAACTTGTGAAAACATGCAACTGAAAAGCATATTTTTTAAATTCATCTTGTCTTTTTGCTAATTTTTTTAAACGGAATAAAGCTTTTTCAATGATAACATCTGCGCTTTCACCCTCAAAATTACCTAATACTGACAATAAAATTTCTTCTGGAATATCCGATTCTAAGAAAGATTTGGCGCTAAAACTTCGTATATCAATCAAATCGAATTCAAAATACAATTTTTCTTCATGAATAATATTCGGCATTAACAATGGCTCATACCCTAAATAAATAACAAATTGCTTCGTTTTTAGGTTCAATATAAGCTTAATTAAATTGCGATATAGCAACATTCTATCAGGCATTGTCCAATCATTTGGCACTTGAAAGTCTAATTGTAAAACATAGTCATTTAAAGGGTCTTGATGTTTAATTTTTACAAGAAAATCAGGTTCTCGCTCAATAGTATATTGCAACTTATCTTTGATTGTTTCCATATCTTCGATATTTATACCTAATCGTTTTGACATTGGAATTATCAATTTTGATAAACTTTCCTTAATAATTTTATCATATTTACCCATAGTATATATTTTTTGATTTGAAAAAAAGTGGAATGTTTTTGCTTGTGGTACAAAAATATTAAATTTCATTAAAACCGTAACACGAAATTTTATTTATTTCATTTCATCTCAAAAATTCGTAATTTTGCCCCCCTCAGTAAAAATTAGGTTTTAGGCATCTAAAACTAAAAACTAACTACTGAGAACTAACAACTATTTAGCGCAGTCGTAGTTCCTGCGCGTAAAAAAATTAAAACAAACTTCTTATGGTCTATCTAACACGCATAGAGCGTTTCAATGCGGCTCATAAATTGTGGGTGGCGCAATGGAGTGATGCAGAAAATCTTGAAATTTTTGGCAAATGCTCTAACAAAAACTGGCATGGTCACAACTATTCACTTTTCGTAACTGTTAAAGGACAACCGAATCCGCTAACGGGTTTTATTATGGACGCTAAAAAGCTCAGTAAAATCATTCGAGAAGTGGTAACCGATAAGCTTGACCATTCCAATCTGAACCTTGATGTGGATTTTATCCCTCAAAATCTCCAACCGACGACTGAAAACTTGGTCATACTTATCTGGCAACAACTCGAACCTTTTATCAAAGCCGATGGCGCTACCTTGCATGGTATCAAATTGGTAGAAACAGATAC
>JAYUQN010000096.1:0-2242 GCA_043756725.1 Saprospiraceae bacterium | reverse complement strand
TTTCACTCAAAGGACGATGCAAGTGATTGAGTTTCACGGTTGCTGCCCCATACGATTTCAGTTTTGAGGCAAAAGAAGTAACCGCCAAACCGTCTGATTTTGAATATTCAGTCATGACAACCACCCCCTCAGTATTGTGGAGTATTGGCACAACTTGTTCATTATCAAGATTTTGTGCATTGTCAAAAATAACCAAGTCAAACTCTTTGCCTTCCGATTCAATCAATTGTGTCGCTACTTGTGGGGTGACTAAAAGGACAGGATAAATTTCAGAAAACGTATTAATTGCGTTTTTCAAAATGTCTTTCAAAAACCGATTCTTCGCTAGGGTTTGATTCTTAGTATTAAAAAACAGCTTATGTTCGTCCAAACTTTTTGATTTAAAAGCTTTGATAGCTATTTTTTTACGGTCATTCCATTGATTCGCAATTTGAGGAGGAATCAATTGGCGCAGGCGGTCTTCTGCTTCATTCATGAGCTGCATCAAACCATCATTATTGAGCGCACTTGTTTGATAATGAGCTACTAATGTATGATAAAAATACCAACTATCAAAAGCGGTTGACCAATCATTGGGTTTCACTTTTATCAAGGCTTGAACCAATTTTCGAGCCTTTTCAGGCATCATGAGCCAATAGCGTTGCCATGAATAGAAGCTATCAAAATCCCGCATATTGATTTGCGTATCTTCCAATTTTTCAATTGTTTCTTCTATAAAGTGCATGCGTTTTGGCAAAGTAAGCATTTTATGACTGAGGGGGTCGGCATAAAGCGAAGCCGAGTTGGTTTCTTTGAGTAAATGCTCAAGGTCGTCTTCGAGGGTTTTAATGTCAGCCGATAGAGGCTTGTCAAAATATTGAGCGGTCTTTGCATTAAGGCGTTGCAGTTCCTCTTGCACAGTTGCAGACAAGGCTTTTCGCCACCCTTTTAAAGCTAATTCAAAAGACTCGAGGTTGATTTTTAGCTTTTTAAAGTCTTTTTTATCTGCATTGCTTAAAAAAGCATGGGTGAAATGCTTTCTCTTATTAAATATTTTTTCAAGTGTATTGTATTGATTCAGAAGATTTTCTTTAGCAGACAAGACATTTTTTGACCTGTCTGAAAAAAGAGATGCTGCCCTCAAGCCACTCATGCGGAAAAAATTATTGCTTTCGAAAGCTTCCCCAAATTGAAAATGATAATCGGAATATGCTTCTTTCAAAAGGCGTAGCTGTGCCCGCAAATCCTCAAAATGGGTTTCATAATGGTTCATCAATTTTTGAGCATAAGCATCATAAATGGCAATATACCGATGGTGCAAAGTTTTCCAATTCTCTGTTGAAAGATTCAATTGCTTGGTTGAAAAAGCGTGTCCATTTTCACTGTTTTCACCATCAAAAAGGGAAGGATGCAACTGGCTCAAAGGGTGGCGCAAAGTATTGACGTTTTTAAACAGGACCTCGCATTCTTTTATCGTCAATCGCAACCTGTCATATTCTTCTTTTGTAAATTCATAATCATTTGATTGTAAATGATTAGTCAACAATTCGCGCCCTTCTTTGCGTTGCCTATTGAGATAACGACCCACCACTTCTGCAAAATTTTCATCGCCAAAAATAGGTTGACTCAGGGCTTGATGGCTTTCATCCGATTTGGCTAAAAGCCGCCGTGCTTGTTTCAGCGCAATTTTAAAATCCTCTTCTTTGAAATCTATGGCTTTGCCAAATTGCTCGTTGCGCAACACATCGAGTAGGAGTTTTTTATCGTGGTACACGTCTTTCAGTAAAAAAGTGAGATTGCCCAAACCCAATTTGACAAATTCATTTTGTATCTGCATCAAGCTCGCCAAATCATGGGCGACGACTGCCGTTTTTTGTCCATTCGATAAGGCATTTAGTAAAATATTGGCTGCCAAATGGGTTTTGCCTGTGCCATGTGCTCCTTCCACAACCGTTATTTTATTGCGTAAAACAGTCCGTAAAGCCTCCCTTTGGTAAGCATCTTCGGGCAAAACGGCAAATTCGTGCGCATGTTCTGCTGTCCACGTAAAGTTTTGAAAATCAATGGGTTTTGCTTCATTTTCGCTCAAAGAACCGTCTTGGTGCGGGAACAAACCGAGCGCACCAGCCCATATAATATCGCCCATATCTGCCAAACGTTCAAGCGTTTCACCTTTCGGGCACTCGCGCGAGCCGGGATTGATATTGTCGTTTTTAAAATGCAGTTTTTTACCCAAATCTTTGCAAAAGGCATCGAAGCCATA
>JAYUQN010000095.1:0-2244 GCA_043756725.1 Saprospiraceae bacterium | reverse complement strand
ATCATTTTCAAAATTGTAAAGCATTGATTTTTCCCTTCCGAAGGAATGCCTATGGCAAAAGGGATGCCTTCGGCACAACGCTTTCTTAATTCATCATTCATCATTTATCCCATAGGGATTCCTTTGGAATAATTCATCATTTCCTAAAATACATTCATACATGACCGCAGTTGCTATTTTAGATGAAACAAAAAAAGAAGTAATTATTCCCGAACAACTTGTCTATGAGGAGTTGAATGGGCGTATATTGTACCGAAAAGGCTACAAAGATGTTATTAACCAATCTAAAACTATCGAGGAAATTATGGGAAGTAGTAGCTTGCAAGGCATCATTATTTCTATTTTATTGCGGTATTTATACACTCATACCAGCGATGAACAGTATGAAATTATGACGAATGAAATCGGCTTACACATTTCATTAGGTAATAATCTTTCATCAGACATTATCATATATGATGCAAAAGATGCTCGAAATTACCGATTTGATGAACATTATTTCAATGTTGCCCCTAAAATGGTCATCGAAGTAGATGTGAAAATTGATTTAGAAAAAAAATCAGATGTGGACTATATCGCTGAAAAAACACAAACGCTTTTTGACTTCGGTGTTGAGCGTGTGATTTGGGTTTTTACGGCAAAAAGAAAAGTCGTTTTAGCACAGCCTAATCAAGATTGGATAATCCGTGATTGGGCTAAAGATTTTGATATTATTGAGGGTCATGCTATCAATTTGATGGGCATGATTGAGAAAAAAGGGTATAAAATATAAATGGAACTAAGGTTTTACCTAAGAATACTGAGGGGGGGTAAAAAACAAATGTCGAAAGCTTTTTACGGCTTTCGACATTTGTTTTTTACTAAACTGGCTCAAATAATTCGGGTAAAAAATCTGCAAATTCGATATTTAAGCCTTTGCAGTAAAGCATTATTTCAGAAAGTGAGGCTTTTGATTTATCTGTTTCTATCAATATAATCTGCGCTTGTGTTAAGCCTGTTTTCTCCATTTTTGTTTTCATCCCTATCAATTTTTTTAATTCAGGAGCAGGTGGTTCTTGTACAAGAGTACCTTGTACTGAAAGTTCAGCCTCTTCATAAAAAGTTTCATCATCTTCATTATAGTAAATTGTCCATTCACCTTGAGCAACCAATGCTCTTAAATCTTTTGCAGACATTGTGTGCAAAAGTGCGTCTTGTTCTTCAATACTCATCATTTTCACTGATTGCAGTTATTGGAATAATATTATTATTTTCATCTATTCTAAACACAACCGTTATGATTTCGGCTCGTGTTCTCAATAAATCATTACCTTGTATAGGAACAAATCCTTGTGCATCATAACTGTCTTTGAAAACGCCAGTTGATGGTTTCACGAATAATTCTTTTGACCTAAAAAGCGCATTTATTGCTAAAAACGAAATATTGCGGTTTTTACAAACAATATTTTCAGCAATATGGTTCAAATGCTTGGGTAGCCATTTGAAATTCTTATTTTTTAGCGCAGAATTCAAGTTTTTCATAGATGGTTTTGCTTTTGTTGACACAAATATAATAGGGTTTTTTAGAATAAAAAATAATGTTCGCCTTATCTTTTTCGTTGTCTGATAATATTGTTTTAAAATTGCGCTAAATTTGAGCCTTAAAATATAGAGATAACGAAATTTATGCAACAACCATTCGCAAATTTGGAGGATTCAGAACTCTTGTTTCAGTACCGCAAAGGCGCTGACGCTCGGTGTGTGGGCGAATTGTATCGCCGATATAGCCACTTGGTATTCGGTGTGTGTATGAAATATTTGAAAAATACGGCTGAAAGTGAAGATGCGGTTATGGAAATCTTCGAGAAACTGCATCTTGATTTACGAAAGGTGGAAGTAGAGCATTTTAAATCGTGGTTGTACACCGTTGCCAGAAACCATTGTTTGATGAAATTGCGCAAAGCGGGGCTTGATGTTTCGTATCCCGATGAAATGCCACAAACCCCTCTCCATGGGAGTCCCTTCGGACAGTATGAGGAAGATACAGAAGATTTTGAGAATAAAGAATTGCTCATTCAGGCGCTTGAAATCAGCCTTTTGACTTTGAAACCAGAGCAAAAACAATGTGTAGAACTGTTTTATTTGAAAGATAAATCGTATAAACAAATAGTGCTTGAAACGGGTTTTTCACTCAACGATGTGAAAACCCATATTCAAAACGGTAAATTGAATTTGAAAAAATCGCTTTTGAAAACAGGAAAATGA
>JAYUQN010000094.1:0-5814 GCA_043756725.1 Saprospiraceae bacterium | reverse complement strand
GAAGATTTTGCGCTTTTAAAGTGATATTGTTTAAGGTAATTTTACTTAAATTTGTCACCGAAACACTGCCTTTTAAAGTATCATTTAACATCACTTGCCATTCTAAATAGCGTCCATTATTCACCAAAACGCCCAGAATATCAAACGCATCTTGAACTTGTTTGCTATTCAATTTAGGAAAACTTGCGCCTACGGTATAATGTCCTGCTTCATCGGGCAGACGCTCAAATTTTAACTGATATTTACCTGTGCTGTCCGTTTTTACGGTAAATTCCCGTCTCACTTCCCCATTTGTAATATATACTTCCAAAACAACATTGGGTACAATGCGCCCATCTGTTTTTTTAGAACTACCATAAACCAATATGGTTTCATTCGGTAAAAAAGTGGTTTTATCTACTATGGCAGTGCCTACATAATCGGGCAAAACATCTATAGCAATGGGTTCAGAAGTATTGTTTAGGTATAGAAGTTCCGTAAATTGAGCATTGTAATTGACTTTACATATCAAATAATAATTCCCTGGCTGTGCCGATGTATTGGCAACATTTGCATAAGCAATGCTGTCATTTATCGCTATGGACTGCCCAATAGTAAAATCTCCTGCAAGAAAATCACTATCGTCAATGGTTTTATCTTTTGATAAATATGCTCGCAAAGTAGAACCCGAAGGCATAGCTGAAAAACCTTTGTTGGCAATAATTGCCCTCAATTGGAAACCTGTTGAAGTGGCAATTTTAGTTTGTGGAACACTGATAGATGAGATAATCAAATCGGGTTTATTAATATCCGTCACTATCACCCACGTTGCCCCGGGCGCAAAACCTGTGGCATTGGCTTGAAGGGTCACTTGTTGATTGCCATCGGCAATAGGGTCATTTTTACCCGAAATCGGTATAGTAACAGACCTTTCACCTTGTGGTATCGTCACGGTTGCAGGTAAAACCAACTCGGTTGTATCCGATGAGCGCAATTGAACCACCAACGCTTCTGTTGTAGCCGTATTTCTCGAAATGGTCAAATTGCCACCATTAGTAACCCCTTCTTGGATAGATAAAGGATTGACAGTCAATGTCAAAGAAGGTCCATCGTTGTCAATAATGACCACTTGTTTTTGCACCACGCCTTGCGTATTTGTAGCGGGTGCACAATTGCACGAAGGCAATACAACTTCCGCAGTGAGGGTGATATTTTTAAAACCATCTACTAAAGCATTATCAAAAACACCAATATCAAAAACGCCTTCTCGTTGCCCTGCATTGAAGGTAATTTGAGTCGGTAAGTTCAAACTATTGGGTTCACTTGTGCGGAAACGCACTGTGAGTAACCCCTCAGTATTGGCGCGTTTTATAGAGCCTTTTGTAGCATAAATACCCGCACTTTCAGATAAGGAATCAGCTAAAATATCAAATGTGATTCTGGGAATATCGCTGTCATTTGTTAGTATAAATGACTTTTTATCAGCTGTTAAGGCTGTTGCACCAACGGAAATAGTGATTTCCTTATTCGGTTCAGCTATCGCATCATCAGGTAATCGGGTAGATATAGTGAGTGAATTTTTACCAGCAAGAATAACGGCACGTGTCTGCACTGGGGCTTCTGTTTCATTAGAAGAAAGAATATTGACAACCACAGAATCCTTCACGATGCCATTCACTTCTATATCAAAAGTGAGCAAATTGCCTTCTGATACTGAGGGGGGTAGGTTTTTGATGGTTAAAGCTGTAATACCACTGCCATAAGTGCATAAGGTTTGGATAACCGTGACACTGCCACAGGGCGCAGGATTATTCGCAATCGAACTGACACCTTTGACACCACCTTTACTAATCAATTGGCAAATACCACCACATTCAGACAAGTTTCTATTTTGTTGAATGACTAAATTTTGCCCTACAAAAGTCAATTTTTCTAAGCCCAATAAAGTCGTTAAAGAGTCATTAAACGATATGTTGAGGTCTTTACCAATATACGTTAAGCCACTAAAACCTGTTAAGTTTTTCAATTTATCGGCATCAATAATGCTCAAACTGCCCGTTATTTTTTTAATAAATTTAAGTCCAGATATATCTACGATACTCGACCCGCTAACGCTCAAATTGCCTACTAAGGAGTCACAATTGCTAAATTGACGTACAAAAGCATCTACTTCTATTTGACTTGTCAGTGAAATATTACCCGTAGGGCAAGTGCTTGGCGGTGTACATACGGTTATAATCTGATTGCGGCTGCTACATTCCGATGGATTATTGGTAATATTGACCGTAGAACGGATATTATTTGAACTCAACAAAGCACATATTGCACTACAATTGGTTAAATTAGTATTGTTAAAAATACTTAAACTACCCCCAACAAAGTCTATTTTCTCTAAACTTGATAGGCTGGCTAAGGCGGTATTTGCAGAAATAGTAATGTTACTATTAACCTTTGTCAGATTGTTCAATCCTGTTAAACTCACCAATCCACCACAGGCTGTTATGACTAAATTTCCACTTATTTTTTTAATAAAACTCAATCCTGAAATACTCGTAATGGTATTTCCCGAAATGGTCAAATTATTGGGAATCGAATCGCATTTATTATAAGCGTTGACAAAGGCATTGACCTCTGCTTGGGTTGCTAAGGTTACATTACCAATAGGGCAAACCGTTGTGGCACAAGCCGTCGTAATGACGGTGCGGCTGCTACATTCTGAGGGATTATTAGAAATACTCACCGTACCCCTTATTTTTCCAGAGTTTAACAAACGGCATAAGATTTTACAATCCGAAAGTTTGGCGTTATTTGAAATCGTAAATGCACCGCCAATAGTATCAATATTTTCCAAACCAATAAGCGAAGTGATGGTGTTATTGTAGGAAATATCTAAAAAACTATGAATTTGCTTTAATTGGCTTAGAGCAGTCACGTTTTTTAAAGTTTTGTTGTCGCTAATAATAAAATATCCTCGGACAATATTTAATGAATCCAAACCTGAAAGCGTTTCTAATGAATCATTGTATCGAATATTTATAAGACCATTTATTTGTTTGAGTATTGGAAGCCCTTTTACATCTTTTAGCTTATGACAAGAGAATATTTCCAATCCACTGTTAATTTGTGTTATATTTTGCAATCCTTGGAGCGACTCTAAGGCAATACTATTGATTCTGACTTTTTTTCCTACTTTTGTTAAAGAAGACAAGCCAGAAATCGTTTTTAAAGAATCATTGTTAAATATATAAAGTTCGCCCTCTACCCCCCTCAGTTGTGAGAAGGCATCGAGGTTTTTAATTCTTGAATTATTCCCAAATGTAAAATCGCCTTTTATATATTTGATAAATTTTAAACCCGAAATATCTACTATGCGGCTAAAACCCATTATAGATAAATCCCCTTGAATGGTATCACAAGCACTGTATTTTTTAACAAAAGCATCTACTTCTACTTGCGATTCTAACGAAACACTACCCACAGGGCAGGTACTATTGCTGCATAAAATGCTGATTTCATTGCGGCTGCTACATTCTGATGGGTTATCAGAAATAGAGATAGACACACCTCTACTGTTATTATTCAAAAATGAGCAAATAGCACTGCAATTGCTTAAGCTGCTGTTATACCTAATAGACAAATAACTACCAATAGATTTAAGAGAATCTAATCCCGATAGGCTGTTTAATTTTGCATTATATTCTATGCTCAATTGATTTCCAATATTTCTTAATGTTTTTAAGGCAGTTATATTGGTTAATTGTGCATTGTAGCTAATAAGGATATAATTCGTAACTGAATTCAGCGAATCTAAACCTTTGAGCGATTGTAAAGTGTTGTTGTTATTGATAATGACATTATTTACACGCTTTATTATAGGCAAACCTGTCAAATCTTGGAGTTTTGGGCAGAAGGAAATGCGTAATTCGTTTTTCACAGAATCAATTT
This sequence comes from Saprospiraceae bacterium, assembly GCA_043756725.1. Classification (GTDB taxonomy): domain Bacteria; phylum Bacteroidota; class Bacteroidia; order Chitinophagales; family Saprospiraceae; genus JAAFJT01. Next base: position 1,890 of record JAYUQN010000094.1, on the reverse strand, counting down.
GCCCTAATCCTACCAAAGACTCTAAGGCATTGTTTTGAGCGATAGATAAATAATCGCCTACCGTTTTTAGCGTACTTAAACCCCTTATATTCTGTAGAGAATCGTTGCTTGATATGTCTAAAAAGCCACCGAGATACCTCAAATTGCTTAACCCGTCTAAGTTTTTAAGTTTTTGACAACCTAAAATTGTTAAATTGCCTTTGATAGATTTGAGCGATTTTAAGCCTGAAAGGTCTGTAATTTTGTCACTACCATAAATCCTTAGGCTACCAGCCAAAGAATCGCAATTGGCATATTTAGCGGCAAAAGTATTGACATCATTTTGGCTTAATAATTCAATATCTCCCTTTGGACATCTACTGGTATCGCAAACCGCCGTAACCTCTAAAACACTGCTACATACTGAGGGGTTATCTCGAATGTAAAGGGATTGCACTTTTTTAGTTTGATACCAACCACAGACCAAACTACAATCGGTCAAACGGGCATTGTTGCTGATATTTAACTCTTTAATAAGTTCAATTTTTTCTAAACCTTTAAGGCTTTCTAATTTGGGGTTTTCATATATACTTAAAAATCGGCTGATTTCTTTCAATTCGCTTAGTGCTGAAAGGTTTAGCAAGTTTTTATTAGAAATAATAAAAAATTTATCTTCTACTTTTTCTAAAAGATTTAAACCTGTTAGAGTTTCTAAGGTGTCATTGTTAGATATTTCTAATTCTCCTTTTATAACTTTCAAAGCGGGAAAACCAATGAGGTTTCTTAAATTATCATTATTATAAATCAATAAATCGCCATTCAATTCCGTGATATTGTCTAAACCTGAAAGCGACACAAGGACTTTATTTGAATATATCCGTACTCTGTAACCATCTATTCTTTTGAGGTGTGTTAAGCCTGAAATACTCTCTAACGCTGTGTTGAAATTAATATCAACGTCTCCACCAATTTCTCTTAATTGTGAAAAACCATCTAAGTTTTTGAGTTTTGTCGTATTATAAATCCATAAACTACCGCTGATATATTTGATGAATTTTAAAGCCGATATATCCGTAATAGAAGTATCTGTTATGCTCAAACTGCCCAAAATGGAATCGCAAGTCGCATATTTAAGAGCAAAAGAATCCACTTGCCCTTGCGAACGTAGAATGAAATCACCTTTTGGGCAATCCATGAAAGCTACATGAGGTGAAGGATGCTTTTTATGAGCATTTAAAGGGTAAGCATGAGCCAAAAAAGGAATTGATAATCCAATTGTGCATAGGAATAAGTATAAGTTTTTCATTGTGAATAAGTTTACAGAATTACAATATCGGTTATGTTTTGCACATAACAGTATATATCAAAAATTGTGAAAAAAGAAGTCCCGTGAAAGAAGAATAAATGAGGATTGCCCATTAAAGGGCTAAAAGGATGTTAATCAAATTTCTTAAGTAATAAATTCATAGTCAATGCTTAATTATCGGTAATTTTTCATCATAGAACAAAATCGGGTATATGCTCAATCAGTTTCTCTTATTTTAAATCGTTGTAGTTTCTCAAATGTTGAACGAAAATATACGTTTATTTTTAAAATAAAGCATTTATTCTTTGACTTAACACCATATTAACATAATGGATTCTACGCTTTAATTCTACTTTGGCACTTTAATCAAGCAAGATTTAGAGAGTTTTCTTTCTATGCTGCAATAAAAATTTGCTCATAGAGTTTCACAGAGGTTTCACAGAGAAAATAAAGCATATAACTCTGTGAAACTCTGTGACAATAGTTCGGTAATTTTTTAAACCTGTTTAGGCTTTTTTCAGAAATGAAGTAAAATATTATTTCGATATTTTAGCTATAACTTTGACAAAGTTGTGGAACTTTGTCAAAGTTGTGCTGAAAACGAA
>JAYUQN010000093.1:0-2247 GCA_043756725.1 Saprospiraceae bacterium | reverse complement strand
AATTCATTAAGCGTAAAATACCATCTATACACTCATCAACGTATAAGAAAGAGCGGGTTTGTTTGCCATCGCCCCAAATGTCAAAGGACTCTCCTTCTGGCGTTTCAGCTACTTTACGACAAATGGCGGCGGGCGCTTTTTCTTTACCACCTCTCCAAGTTCCTTCAATGCCAAATATGTTGTGGAATCGCGCCACATGAACCTCAAGCCCATAATTGCGTTGATAAGCCAAGTATAATCGTTCGCTGAATAATTTTTCCCAACCATATTCGCTATCTGGATTTGCAGGATAAGCAGAGGATTCCTCGCAATTTGGATTGTCGGGGTCTAATTGATTGTGCTCAGGATAAATACAAGCAGATGAAGAATAAAACACCTTTTTGACCCCTTTTTTCACCATCGCATCTAAGATATTTAGATTGATGGTTGCTGAATTGTGCATCACATTGGCATCATTTTCACCCGTAAAAATATACCCTGCGCCACCCATATCGGCTGCTAATTGATAGACTTCATCTATGCCTTTCATGGCTTTTTGGCAAACAGATACTTTCCGTAAATCGCCAATAATAAATTCGTCTGCTGTTGTCGTGCTATACTCTGGATATTTTAAATCTACTGCACGAACCCAATAATTCAAGGCTTTGAGCCGAGTCACAAGATGGCTACCAATGAAACCACCCCCTCCTAATACCAATGCTTTTTTCATATAAAATGGTTATTTATGATAATTTACCGCGTTTGATTACTTGAAAAAATATTTTTATTTGTTCATATAAAGTCGGAAACAAGCCAAAATGTTTTAGCGAAATGTCAAATCGTTCTTTTACCGCTTTTATTCTGTTTTTATCTGAAATACCGCCATCTAAGTATTTACACCAGACAAAGGACGTTTCCCGAAATGTTGTACAGGCTTTCAGTAAGCGAATTGACCAATCTATATCGTTTGATACTTTCCACGGACCTAAAGCATATTGTGGCACAAGGCTGCGTTTTGCCATCATCGCATGGTGACAAACCACCATGCCATTGCGAAAACTTTTGTATGAAATATCTGATTCAGCGGGTTTTTGCTTGTACCAAGCCCGAGAAGACCCGTCCTCTTTGACAATGACAGCATCACCATACACAAAATCTGCGCCTTTCATTTCTTTTACAATATTGGCTAAAGTAGTGCTTTCAGCAATGCAATCTCCTGCATTCATATACCAAATGTAATCGCCTGTTGCCAATGCCAAACCTTTATTCATGGCATCGAAATGGCTTTTATCGGGTTCACTTATCCATTTGCTGATATGCGTTTCATATTGCTTTATGATAGCAACTGTCTTATCTTTAGAAGCGCCATCTATGATGATGTATTCGATATTTGGATATGTTTGAGCTATGACACTTTTGATAGTGCGCTCAATATAGAGTTCTGCATTGAAACTTATAGTGATAATGGAAATTTTAGGTGATACCATTTTTATAGTGTTTTTTACGGTTGAAAGAGCTTTGGTATCATTAATTTAGATGGTTTCAATATTACTTTTTATTATTTCAATTTCAAATAGCTTATATCTGACATGGTGATATACCGTAATTAATAAGATTGTTAGCCACCAGTAAATGAGGCTTGTTGTATCGTTGTAGTACTGTTGGTGAATTTTACTGTATAAAAAAACGATTAAACAACAAATAGACAAACTATAGAGAAAATGAATTTGGCTTGCCCATTCATCTAATCGCTTATGGATATTTTCATCTTTTATTTTCCATCTCACTATATCCATTTTAAAAATGGCATCCGACGTTTTTGTTGATTCTGAGATTGCTTTTATGCGCTTTTTTTGAGTGATGAAAGTAATAAATGGATTTATGAGCGCAGAATAAATAACAGCTCTATATAAAATATAAATGGTTGTTCCAGAAATTAAACTTAACCCTATTAAAATAGTTGCAAAACTCTCTTTTCCAATGATGTTTAATTTGCTTGTCAGGATATTTTCTTGGATGAAAAAAAAATTTATACTGACAAAAAAGACACCTATATTGAGGTATCTCAAAAATTCGTTTGTATTAAATTTTTCCAACATGCTTTAAATAGATTTATCCAAACTATAGGCAAGTTGCGCTACCTGCGCCGCTTGATTCAAACGTTGTTGCGTCAAAAACTCAACAGCGTAAAGGCGGTATTTGTAGGAATAGCCTTTTACGGCATAAAGTAAAGACAAATCTTCCCGACACCGACGGCAAGCTCTTGCA
>JAYUQN010000092.1:0-2247 GCA_043756725.1 Saprospiraceae bacterium | reverse complement strand
AACAAACAGCTAACCGATTTTACTTGTACTGCTGCCGACCTTTTGGCACGTCCAGAAGGCACAATTACTGAGGGGGGGTTGCGGATGAATATCAATGTCGGCATTTTATACATCGAATCGTGGTTGCGAGGTAATGGGGCTGCGGCGCTTTACAACCTCATGGAAGATGCGGCAACGGCTGAAATTTCAAGAACTCAAATTTGGCAATGGATACAAAATAAGTGCAAATTAGAAGATGGGCGCACCATCACTTACGCCCTCTATCGCCAACTTTTGACCGAAGAAATGGATAAAATAGTGGGTAATATTGGTGAAAATGCTTTTAAAAATGGCAAATTCAAGCAAGCCATTGCCCTGTTTGATGATTTGGTAAAAGATAAAAATTTCAAAGATTTTTTGACTTTATCGGCTTATGAATATGTGTAGTTGCGAATTTATTCGCAACGTGTCAACTTTTATATGTTGCGAATAAATTCGCAACTACAGTAATTTTCCTAACTAAATAAAACCACATTATTATTATGACAACTTTAAGAACTGAAAAAATCGAACAGCTTGAAAAAGAATGGCAGCTTAACCCCCGTTGGAGAGGCATCACCCGCCCCTACACAGCCGAAGACGTGCTGAAACTGAGAGGGTCATTGGATATTGAGTATTCTTTGGCAAGACAAGGGGCTGAAAAACTGTGGAAAAAGCTCAATACACAACATTTTGTCGGCGCTTTGGGTGCTTTAACGGGCAATCAAGCGGTCCAAGAAGTGTCCGCAGGCTTGGAAGCTATTTATTTGAGTGGCTGGCAAGTGGCGGCTGATGCTAACCTTTCGGGTCAAATGTATCCTGACCAATCGCTTTATCCAGCCAACAGCGTTCCGATGGTTGTTAAGCGTATTAACAATGCTTTTATGCGCCGTGACCAAATCCAAAGTGTATCGGGTGAAGGTAAAATTGATTGGTTTGCGCCGATTATCGCCGATGCAGAAGCAGGTTTTGGCGGCAATCTGAACGCTTATGAATTGATGCGGGATATGATTGAAGCGGGTGCAGCAGGGGTGCATTTTGAAGACCAATTGTCGAGTGCTAAAAAATGTGGTCACTTGGGCGGCAAAGTGCTTGTGCCGACAAAAGAAGCGGTTAATAAACTCGTTGCTGCTCGTTTAGCGGCTGACGTGTGCGGCGTCCCAACGCTTTTGATTGCCCGCACAGACGGGGAAGCCGCAAACCTCATAACAAGCGATATTGACGATAGAGACCAACCGTTTTTAACGGGCGAGCGTACTTCGGAAGGGTTTTACTTTGTGAAAAATGGCTTAGAGCAATGTATAGCGCGCGGTTTGGCTTATGCTGAATATGCGGATTTGATTTGGATGGAAACATCTAATCCAGATTTGGGTTTAGCTAAAGAATTTGCGGAGGCTATTCATGCTCAATATCCGAATAAAATGCTGGCTTACAACTGTTCACCTTCTTTCAATTGGTCAAAATATATGAGTATTGGCGACATGGAAAAGTTCAGCGAGCGCATTGCGGATATGGGTTATCGGTTTCAGTTTATCACTTTAGCAGGATTTCACGCCTTAAATACGTCTATGTTTGAGTTGTCATTGGCATACAAACAACGGGGTATGGCAGGTTTTTCAGAGTTGCAACAACGGGAATTTGCTTTGCAAAGTAAAGGTTTTGCCGCTGTAAAACATCAAACTTTTGTAGGTACACAGTATTTCGATTTCATCCAAGATGTGGTACAGCAAGGGCAATCTTCAACAACGGCTATGGCTGATTCGACTGAAACGGCGCAGTTTCATTAAACCACAGAATGGACAGATTAAATGTTGCTGTAATTTTTCGTGTGCAATTGTAGAGACGTTGCACTGCAACGTCTCTATGTGGTTCATTTTAACAAGGTTATTGTAAAAAAAATGCCCACTTGCTCACAAAAAATTACAGCAACGATTATAATACGTTTTGGGGCGGCTAAATGGGGTCGCCCCATCCTTGAAGGAAAAAGAGAATGTCGTAAAAAAGAGTTACTTCGGTTAGAGCGTTCCGAGCAATCGGAAAGGTAGCAGGTTCAACCCCTGTCGCATCCACTTATTTTAAATACAAAATGGGTGCGAAGCTCAAAACTTTTTTTGCTTGTTACTTCTCTGATTTTTTACTTGGATTCTGTATGTTAAAACCTAAAAGTTTGAAATTTCAACGGTAATTTTCAAAGAAATGACGTAGTTTTGTAAAAAGTTGATACAATGA
>JAYUQN010000091.1:0-2251 GCA_043756725.1 Saprospiraceae bacterium | reverse complement strand
CATGTACTTATTGGCATCATCTATTTTCACATTTGAAGCGTTGAGTTCTGAATAATTGGCTTCGGTCATGCGGCTCAAATGGTCGTACTGGAAGGTGTAAACCTGCTTTTGCTTGCCTCGCACTTGCCACACCATTTGCGAAATATTGCCACCATACTGAGGGGTCGCTGTTGTGCCTGTTGGCGTATAGGCAGCCGTTGGGTTTTCATAGCGCATGTCCAGTGAAAACAAATCGTTTTCGTCTAATGTGCCGTTGGTATTGGCAAACGGTAACGCACAAACAGCATTCGTCGAACCATTCAAAGTAGGTGCATTGATGCCTGTGAGCCAACCCAGCGCATTGTATTGATAATCAACCTTTTGTAAAAATGCTAAACCATTTACTTGACCCATGCGCTTGGTTTGCACTTGGTTTTTAACCGTGTAATCTAAGTAACTTAGGGTCTGTTCCGCTTCATTATCTACTTTGTGTTTGTTTTGTTTCAAACGCAAGCCATTGTCGTAATCCATTGTTTCGGTAATGGTGCGGGTGGTGGTGGCGTTGGGTTTGTGGGTGCGGGTTTTGCTTAAAATATTGTCCGCAAGGTCGTAGGATGTGGTGATTTTTTCACTGAAATTGGTGTTGGTTATCGCGCCGCCAGGGCTGTAAAGGTGGTTGTTGCCGTAGGCAGCGGTCATGCGTCCGTACACATCGTTGTATTCCAGAAATGTTTCCAAATAAGTGCCGAAATAGTTTTTGGTGCGTTTCACTTTGCCGAGTTCTAAACCTGAAGTCGCAGCACTATATTCGGTTTCTGTCAAAGTATTGGGCAACGTAATGTCAGGATTGCCGTTTGTCAAACTTGTAGAAGTTGAAAAACCCGTTCTTAGAGGACGACCATAAAGGTCATATTGTGTTGCCAAATAGCGAGCGAATGCTAATTGATTACCGTCTTGTGAAAGCACCAATTGATTGCGATTGTTATAGATAAAATTCATGGCAGCGGCATCGGGCACTTTTTTACGCGTCACGTTGTCATCCCAATCGTAGAGGTATGAAAAGTCGAGTTCTGTTGCGTTTAATTCTGCCAAATTGGGGTTGCGAGGTGTAAAAACTTTTGATAGTCGGTCTTTATCATCGTAGCCGTTGAGCGTAAAAACTTGTTCTGAAATAATGTTATTGCTACCATCCACTTTATATTGCCGAGAACCCATTTTTCTACCTTTTTTATCGGTATAGGAAACAGAAACCCTGTTATCGGGGTCTTTGACAGTTGTTTTATAAATCTGATTAGCGGGGTAGATGTATAAAAAAGCATCGGCAGCTTCTGAGCCTATATTTGCGCTGTATGTTGTGACGGTCGGTTGCCAGTTTGGTGGCGTGACTTTCCACATTCTACTGAGGGGGGAGGCTTCATATTCCAATGTTGTTACAGGCTGATTGGTGGGGAGCGTACCCACATACGCACCCGTTGCAACGGTGCTTTCAAACGGGTCATATTTTTTAAACTCCCTGCCTTGATTGTCGTATTCTACGACAGAAATAACGTCTTTTAGATTCGGCGAATTGGCAAGGGCAACGCTTTGAATAGGGCGACCGAGACCGTCAAAATATTGTCGAGCGGTTTTAAAGGTGACATTGTAGTTGAGTGTACCGCCAATGGCAGCATTGAAAGTGGTTTTGGTTTCGACCCAGTTTTTATTGCTGTTATCAATGTCGTGATATTTATATAGATAATCCGTTTTTACAGCGCCATTGCGGGCTTTGGCTTGGGTGACACGTTGAAAATCATCATATATAAATTCAGTGAACTGTCCATCCATATTGGTCACTTTTTTGACGAGGCGTGTATTTTGAAAATATTCATATTGCCATTTAAAATCTTTGAATTGACGGGTTAGAATTAAGCCATTCGTTGCATCCCATTCATAAATTTCAGTAGCATCAAATGAAGAGTTAATATCCTTTCTGGTAGCATTTTCCCAACCCCGTAGGTTCATTTTTGTGGGTTTACCTTTGGCGTAGCTTATTACAGTAGCTTCAGTTTCCCAACCATTATTAGGAAAGCTGTTAGGTTTTATTATCAAGTTGCCATTGGCATCCCATGAGGTTTTATAAGTTGAAAACTCAAGTGGATAAATATCATTATTTATAATGTCAGCTGAACTTGGATTTGGAATAGCCGTTCCTGTTGTCTTATTAAAAATGCCAAATTTAGTTCTACTACCTTTCAACTGTATATTTTCTACTTCTTCTTTGATTTCAATTGGA
>JAYUQN010000090.1:0-2252 GCA_043756725.1 Saprospiraceae bacterium | reverse complement strand
CTTTTCCGTTTCATCATGGCACAGGTTTCAAAGGCACGATAAGAAATATCGGCTTCATCTTTTACGTGAAATTCGATATGTCCGATGCGCTCAACACCCTTTGTATCCGTGATGATTTTCAAAAAATCGGGCTTACGCTCTTGGGTTTGTTGAATTTCAGTCGGTAGCTGTTCGCTTTTTACAACATCAATATTGCCAAAAGTTTTCAACAGAAAGTGCATTGTTTCTTCTATACTTTCCTTGATAATTTTGTCATGTTGATTACCTTGCAGTTGTTCGTCGGTTGGCGGTTTGTTGGCACTCTGTTTTTTATTTTGTTTTGCCATAATACGTATCTTGAGTTTTAGTTAAAAATCGAGGCAAAGCTAAATTTCTTTCTTTTAATAAAATAATAATTGTCAAACAATTTAATATTACATATTTTATTTTTTCAATAGGCATAAATCCAAATTTTTATTCCCAACAAAAGTACCCCCCTCAGTATTTCTCTATTTTTTAATCAATAAATCAATTTTTAAAAATGAAAACTAAAAATGTCTTCTCGCTTATGGCAACTTGTATTGCCTTATCAATTTTCACTGTTGCTTGCAATGCACCGACTAATGATGCCGCCGCAAAAGCTGCTGAAACTGCCAAAGCCATCGTTGATAAACCCGATTTGGCAAAACTTAAAGCCGACATCCAAGCCTTAGAAAACACTTGGGCGGTGGCTTCCAACACTAAGGACATGGCTACAATTTTGGCTTTTTTTGCCGATGATGCGGTCAGCATGGAACCCAATAAGCCGATAACAGTGGGCAAAGCGGCTATTCAAAAATCCATTGAAGCGAATTTTGCAAAACAAAAGGAAGGTAACATGATCGCTTTTGAAACAATGGACGTGTTCGGCGATGAAAATATGCTCACCGAAACTGGAAAAGCGACCACCAAAGATGCCACTGGAAAAGTAACTTACACTGGAAAATACATGGTTCTTTGGGAAAAACGCAATGGCAAATGGCAGACCATTCGGGACATCTATAACGATGATGCGAAGGAGAAATAATTCGATGTCGGATTGTGGATTTCGGCTGTGGGCATTCCGAAATCCTCAATCCGAAATGGATACCCCCTCAGTATTTTCCTTATTTTTTAATTAATAAAAACAATTTAATAATGAAAAACAATCGCTATTTCCCAATCATAGCAAGTGCTATTGCCTTATTCTGTTTCGCCATTGGTTGCAACGAGCCTACAAAAAAAGCAGAAGCAAAACAAGAGGCGACCAAAGCGGTGGAGGCTGTTGTCCCTCCTGCATTTGTACCATTTAAAATCATGGGTGTAACCCACACTGTAAAAGATTTTGATGTCTGGAAAAAAAGTTATGACGAACATGAAAGTATGCGAGTAGCCAGTGGATTAACAAAATTGGCGGTCTGTAGAGATATGAAAAACCCTAATAAAGTATATGTTTTTGTAAAAATGGCTGATATACAAAAAGCCAAAGATTTTGCTGCAAATCCTAACTTAAAAGCAGCTATGGAAAAAGGAGGTGTCAATAGTATTCCAAGTTTTCGTTATTCTGATGTCCTAAGATTTGAAGAAGTTCCAGCTGCCTATAAAGAGCGCGTTAGAATTGCGCATAAAGTAAAAGATTTTGATGCTTGGTTGAAAGGGTATGATGCAGAAGGAAAAGAAACTGTTTTGCCCACCTTCAGTATTTTCTCTAAAAAAAGCCTTATACCCATACTGCAAACACCTTTTTGCCATTAGCCCGAATCCAACCTTTTTTCCACGTTTTTTGTACGTTTTGCTCAAAAATAACCAAATAGCCTTGCTCTTGCTGTTGCCTATCCAAATAATCACCGAGTTGTACCAATCCTTTTTTATGCGCCACATTGCCGCGCCACATTTTGAGTTCGACAATGTATTTATGTTGATAAAAACTAACGGCAATATCCATGCGACGTTCTTCCGAAATTTCAGGTTCTTTAAACGCATAACCTTTGCCGTTAATAATAGGTTTTAGAAAAGCTAAAAAGATGAGCCGCCCGTTGCGCTCAATAAAACTATCGTCTTTTTTGCTGTATTCAATGTGCATGAGTTCTTGAAATTTGAGCAAAACCTTCCGCATATCGAGCGCATTATTGGCTAAAAGATAAGGAAAAGCGGTTTCAATATACAAGGATTTACGCTCAACTATTGTTTTAACCGTCATATAATTAGCAATAACTTCTCGATAAATCCGATTGTGAATGGCTAATCCTGTTTCG
>JAYUQN010000089.1:0-2253 GCA_043756725.1 Saprospiraceae bacterium | reverse complement strand
TAAGCCTGTGATTGCTCACCTTGAAGCAGGCTCTACGCGTCATATCTTTGAGTTTGCGGATATTCTGTCTGAAAAATTATATGCTTTGGATGGTCGTGTTTATGCTGAAAATATGGGTGAAGATGCTTATTTGCCCAATCGTCATTTTTCGGTAGATAATTTTCTCTATGCCCGTTGTTGTGTGGTTGCCAATGGTAAAAAATTATATGAACAAGTGAAACGCAACCCTCTACTTATGCCCAAAGACCTTGCTTTTGAAGCATTATTGTACATTCCCTCTGAAGCTTATGAGCAAAAAACGGGGAAAAAATATAACTATTCTCCTGCTTTCCCAATAGAAACATATAGCAATAAAACAGGTTGGAAATAACAAATAAGACCTAAAATCCTCCCAAATACTATGAGTTTTCACGGCAATTCAAAGCAAAATCCAAATGATCACCATCTTTATACCCTTTATGATACTGAGGAAAACGACATCTTCAAATATGGTATCAGTGATAAGCCAATCGGTAAAGACGGTTATTCCAAACGGATGCGGGAACAAGTAGATTTTTTAAATCGGGCTGTTGGCTGGGGTCGGTATTTCGCCGTTATTTTAGTAAAAAATATCATTGGTAGAGATAGAGCTTTGCAAATCGAAAATGATTATATTAAGATATTGGGTTTTATAAGGCTTCTGCTCGTGAGTGAAATATTTACCTTATTTTGTTCATTCTGAGTGCGTCGAAAGAATCTGAATGCCCTATTTTCATTGAAATTCAGATTCTTTCGCTGTGCTCATAATGACAAAAAAATATAATAAAAAAGCTATATTATGAATAAAGACAGCAGAGACATTTCCATTCTGGGTATCATTTTAGCTATCCTTATCTTCTTGGGTGTTTTCAAAAAAGGTAAGGATAAGGCGGACAGTGAGGAAGAACCGAAAAAGAATCCTAAGGATTTTATTTAGTAGAATTAGGATGCTAAAGATTTTATAAGATGTTAAAGATTTAGATACCCCCTCAGTATTTTGACTTAAATGACATAAATATTAGGAGTATCCAAATCTTTAGCATCTTTTAAAATCCTTAGCATCCTAATTCAAATTAAAAAAATTCAAGTTAAAATCTCCAATTCTTCCAACGTTTCCCTCAATTTTTTAGCCGATTGAAAATGTATTGCTTTAATGCCAAGTGCTTCCGCAGCATGCACATTGGGTAAAGAATCATCAATAAAAACTGCTTCGGAAGGCGCAACCTTGTAGCGTTTTAGGAAAATTTCATAAATATCGGGATACGGTTTTCGTGTTTTTTCATCGCCGCTCACAAGGATGCCTTCAAACAGATGTAAAAAATCAAACGTTTTCAAAGCGATTGGAAAAGTTTCATTTGACCAATTGGTTAAGGCATAAACGCGATACTTGGGATGGTCTATCAATTCTTTCAAAATTTTCACAGTGCCATCAATTGCGCCGCCTAACATATCGGGCCAACGCCCATAAAAAGCGCGAATTTCGGTTTCCCATTCTGGAAATTCAGCCACTTTTGTTTCCGTCGCTTCCTTTAAAGAACGTCCTGCATCTTGTTCAAGATTCCAATCATGGGTGCAGACATGTTTTAAAAAGAATTGCCGTTCTTCGGGGTCAGGCAACATTTTTCTGTAAACGTATTGCGGATTCCAATCAATGAGGACACCGCCGAGGTCGAAAATGATGGTATTGATTTGAGCCATAAGTTTTAGAGTGATTTAATTAGAAAAACGCAAAACAAAATAGAGTTATTTCATTTTTTTTTACTTCGCTTGTTCAAAATACTTAATTGCTTTTCAAACAAACTCATTAAAACGACTTCTCTTTCATATTGTGCCATACCCGCCTCAATCATTTCCGCATTATGGGTTTCCAGATTCGATAATAAATGTAATTCATCTTCGGATGCAAAATCTCTTAAATTACCTTTTTTGTCTACGTTCTGATTACGCCATTCCGTTGCAGTCATGCCAAATATAATTCTGTTTAGCATATCTGCCTCAGAAGCGTAATAACTAACCGCAACGGATATGGGTAGGTTTTTAGGTTCAATAAGATGCGTTTTTATAGCTTCTGTTTGAAAAATATAGTTTTTACGGGAAGCTTCTCTAATGACGTTCCATGTTTTCTTTTTATGCAATTCGTCAAAAGCTTTAATAAGTTGATAGTGTATGCGGGTATCTAACCACGATGCAAAAGACAAGGCAATGAATTTATGCGCCAAAGTATTATTGTAACGC
>JAYUQN010000088.1:0-2255 GCA_043756725.1 Saprospiraceae bacterium | reverse complement strand
CTTCGGAAATCTCATTTAAAGAGCAATTCGGATAAATTCTTTAAAATATTGCCCAAGAAATTATAAGAAGTATAGGTCGTTCTTTGCTCTTGGCAGTGGTTTAGGAAACTGTTTTTTATTTTTTTTTGAAAAAAAATAAAAAACAGTTTCCTAAACCGCTTGTCATTTAAGGTATTTCACCCTATTCTAAGATTTCCGAAGTTATCAGTAGCTAATAATTTCTGCTTTTTCGATTTTTGAAATAATCAGATTTTTCTGTTCTTGCTCTTGTTTTTCAAAGAAATAAAAAGTTAATAGAGCAAACTCTGTCTTACTCATCATTTTAAAAATTTGCTCTTTTGGAAAACCCAATTGGCGGTATTTATAAAAACTTTTTAATATATCTGTTAATAATGCGTCATTATTCATGTTCAATCTTTTTACAAAAATACTATTTTTCAACTAATTTTTCAAAAATAAAATTAAAATTATACCACATTTTTTATTTAACCATTAACCATTTTCAATGAAACGCACATATTACCTTTTCAACCCGGGCAGAATGAGCCGTAAGGACAAAACCTTGCAATTCATCGCCACCGATGCCAATGGCGTGGAGCAAGCCGCCAAATACCTGCCCATCGAGACCATTGACAGTCTCTACATTTTCGGCTCTATTGATGCCAACTCTGCGCTCTACAATCTGATGGGCAAAGAGCAGATTGCCGTGCATTTTTTCGATTATTACGAGCATTACACGGGGTCGTTTATGCCCCGCGAGTATTTGCTGGCGGGTAAAATGCAAATAGAGCAGACAAAAGCCTATACGACCAAAGACAAACGCTTGAAAATAGCCCAAACTTTCATCGAAGGGGCCAGTTTCAATATGATAAAAACCTTGAAATATTACGACAGGCGCGGGCGTGACCTCGACCCCATGATTGAACAAATTGAAACCTATCGCAACAGCATACCCCTCAGTAAAGAAGTGCCTGAGTTGATGGGCGTAGAGGGCAATTGTCGCCAAGCCTATTATGCCGCTTTCGACTTGATTATCAACGATTTTGAGATGGGCAACCGCAGCCGACAACCGCCCTCTAATGAAATAAACGCCTTGATTTCATTCGGCAATACCTTATGTTATACACTGGCTCTGGATACTATTTTTCACACACAACTCAACCCAACTATCAGTTTTCTGCACGAACCCGGGTTCAGGCGCTACTCTCTGGCTTTGGATATTGCCGAGATTTTCAAACCCATACTGGTGGACAGAATGATTTTCAAACTCTTGAACAAAAAAGAAATACAAGCCCATCATTTCGATACCAAACTCAACGGCTGTCGGCTCAACGACAAAGGGCGGCAAATAGTCGTCCGTGAGTGGGATGAACGCCTCAAAGAAACCATCAAACACCGCAGCCTAAGCCGCAACGTCAGTTACAAGCATTTGGTGAAATTAGAATGTTATAAGTTACAAAAATTTATTTTAGGCATTGACCCCGAATACAAACCCTTTAAAACGGCATGGTAATCCTCGTATCACGGGCTTTAGCCCGTTGCTTGTAAAAACAATTTAAATCAAAAAACCATGTATGTAATAGCTGTGTATGATTGTGGTGAAAAGCGTGTCGGTAAAATGTTGAAACTCTGTCGCCGTTTTTTGCATTGGATTCAAAACTCCGTTTTTGAAGGAGAATTGACAGAAGGGCAACTCAAAGATTTGAAATTTGAAGCCCGAAAAATTATGGATAAAGACTATGATAGTTTCATTATTTTCACCAGCCGCAACCCCAAATGGATGGAAAAGGAAATAGTTGGTGTTGAAAAAAATTCAATCGACAATTTTCTATAAGCTGTTGAAAATGAATGCTTTATGCAACTATCTGCCAAATGAAACCTGTCGCTGACCTTTTAAGGGTAGCGGAAAGGACATCAAAAAGTTGATTGAAAGGCTGAAAATTTTATAACGCTTTGATAATCAAAGGATTACAAGAGTTGTCGCTGCCTTACAAAAAACATAGAATTGGGCAGCGACAATTTTCGTTTACCCCCCCTCAGTATTCGCCCAATAATTATTCTGAAAACAATAAAAAAAAAGCGAAAAATGTTGGACTATCTAAAATATATCTTACTTTTACCGAATAATATTTTGCTGTTGCGATTTATCGTGGCGGCTTTTAATCGCACCATATTGGAATTGAAATAGGGAAAACAGATGGGTAAAATCTAATAGGAGTAATGAAGTCCACCATTCGTACAATAATTCCTACCAT
>JAYUQN010000087.1:0-16985 GCA_043756725.1 Saprospiraceae bacterium | reverse complement strand
CGCTGAAAGTGCTGTAAGTTCTATTGGGTAAAAAGTTTTGTCTATTAGTTATTTTATCCAATATTTTATCCGAATTATTGTAGAAATAACTTGTATTCAACTCTGTTTTAGGTGAAAACGTTTTATTGAAATTCACGCCACCAGCCCACGTAGTGTTAAAACCTGGATTGCGTCCAAAATCGAGAGGAACAGAACTGTTGTTGCCATTGACTTCCATTGTCACACGTCCGCCGCCCATCATTCGTTGAGCACCACCTGTATAACTCATATAATCCTCCATCGAAAACCCTTGCTTATTGATATTATTGCCCATGCCCAATACCGACAATTGTTGATTGCGTGAAAAACGATTCAAAGCACCCTTGCCATTAAAACGCTCATTTTCACCCACGCCCGCCGTGATATTGCCAAAAGTGCCTTGACTGTGCGAGTCTTTCAATTGAAAATTAATCACTTTTTCACGCTCGCCATCGTCCACGCCCGAAAACTCGGCTTGGTCGCTTTTTTTATCATACACTTGCACTTTATCAATCGCCCCTGCGGGTAGGTTTTGAGTCGCAATTTTAGGGTCGTTGCTGAAAAACTTTTTACCATTGACAAAGATTTTTGTAACGGATTCACCTTGCGCTTTCACATTACCGTCTTTATCTACCTCTACGCCGGGCAGTTTTTTCAACAATTCTTCTGCCGTAGCATTGGGTTGTGTTTTAAAAGAAGCGGCATTAAATTCCGTTGTATCGCCTTTGAAAGTGATGGGCGCACGCACACCCGTAATGGTTGCTGCATCGAGCATTTTACTGAGGGGGGTCATGCGAATGCCACCCACATCCATTTTTTCACCCTTAAAATCCTTAGAAATATCTTGCAAATAGGTATCGTGACCGACAAAAGTGGCTCGAAGCGTATAAGCTGTTCCCGTTGGCACATTGCGAATAAGGAAAGTGCCATCCGCTTTGGAGCGTGAAAAGCCCACCATGCTGGAGTCCGAAGAGTTAAGTAAAACAAGGGCACTGCCTTCCATTGGCTTGCCCGCACTGTCAATGACCACACCCGAGATGCTGTATTTTTGGGCAGTCAATACAAGCGAAAAGATACTTGATAAAAGGATAAATAGGGTTTTTTTCATGATGTAGCTTCGGATTTATCCGAACCCGTTTAAACGGCTTTAGCCGTTGTTTATTTAAAAATAATAATATTTGCATAATATGCCAAACGGCTAAAGCCGTTTAAACGGGTTAGGATAAATCCGAAGCTACGTGACGTCAAAGATAAGCCGTTAGATTTTCAATAAAGAAAAAAAACGATATATCGGGCTTTTTAATAGGCAAATATAGGGAAAGGGTAGAGGAGTGGGGGTTAAAGGGGGTTAGTTTTAGGTTAAAAAAGGTTAAAGAAGCGTCAGAGCAAAGTAAATTATTCAAGAACTTTTAAATTTACTCAAACATCAGTATATTTGCTTTTCAAAAGAAACAAATGTTAGAAGATGTTATAACATATTCCTATAATGCCAATTCAAGTGATGATACAGGTATTATTGAACGTGACGACCAAACCGTTGAACAAGACAAAGGTGATTTTGTTAAGCCCTATCCCTATGACCCGACCAAAAATGATATTGATATTCAAGAAAAACCCATGTCAATTTATCAATTTATGCGCTTATATGACCAAGCTCGTTTGATAATTGACCCTGAATATCAGCGTAATTTAGTTTGGAAACCAGAACAAAAAAGCCGTTTTATTGAGTCTATTCTTTTGAGTTTTCCGCTACCGCCTTTTTATGTCAACCAACAAATAGATGGTCGTTATATCATCATTGACGGGCTGCAACGGACAACAACTTTACATCAATTTGTCACAGGTCAATTTGCTTTGACAGGATTGAAAGCGTTAAAAGGTATTAATGATTTGAAATTTAAAGATTTACCAAGTGGCTATCAAGCACGGATTGAAGATAAAAATATACTGTTATTTGTTTTGAAACCGTCTGTTCCTATTGAAGTGGTATATGAATTATTTGATAGAATCAATACTGGTGGTACGCCTTTAAATAGGCAAGAAGTGAGGAATTGTATTTTTCAAGGTAAATCCACCCAATTGTTGAAAGAATTATCTAACCAAACTTATTTTCGTATTAGCATCAATAATGGTGTATCAGATACGCGTATGAAAGATAGAGAATTGATATTGAGGTATATAGCATTTAAAATATTGGATTATGCGACTTTATATCAAGGAGATATGAGTGCTTTTGTAGAGGAAGCTATGAATAAAATAAATACTATGTCTCTTGCCGAAATTGAAACATTGAAGATTGATTTTGAACGAGTTATGAAAACAACATATGACTTTTTTGGAAATCAAAACTTTCGTTTGCCACAAGGCAGAGAGAGAACAGAGAATTGGCAAGTGAATGCTTATGGTTCGATTAATAGTGCCATGTTTGAATCCATTGCTTATTTTTTCTCTAAACAAACTGATGCCTTTTTAACTGAAAATAAATCTAAAATAATTGATAATTTCTGGCATCTTGTGAAGAATCAAATATATATTGATTCAGTTCGTTTTTCAACAAGTAGTAAAATCAAAGTACTTAACCGTTTTAAACTTGTTCAAGAAATATTAGGAAACATACAATAACCAACGATGATTACACAAATCGGTCTTACAAATTTCAAGTGTTTTAAAGAGGAAACTATCTTTCCATTATCTAAAATCAATTTGCTTACTGGTATTAATGGGCGTGGAAAATCTACGCTCTTGCAATCGCTTTTGTTGATGCGGCAGACGATTGAGCACAACCCTAATAGTAGTGAAATTATTTTTAATGGCAGTTGCGTTCGGTTAGGGGCGTTTGAAGATGTTAAAAATAGTGATATTTCTATTCATGAACCTATTTTGATGTATTATAA
The DNA here is from genome assembly GCA_043756725.1 of Saprospiraceae bacterium. Taxonomy (GTDB): domain Bacteria; phylum Bacteroidota; class Bacteroidia; order Chitinophagales; family Saprospiraceae; genus JAAFJT01. The sequence continues at coordinate 14,073 of JAYUQN010000087.1, read as the reverse complement.
ATGTGAAAAAGATAATGCTAATAAAGATATTAAATATTTTTTGTCAGCTAATGAAGATAATGAATTAGTAGGAGCGATTAGTGAAATAGATGTTGTGGGAAAAGTATTTTTAAAAACTCCTAAATTTGATACTTTTACAGAAAGGGAAAATACTCATGTAATTGATATTAAGTATTTATCTCTCATAGATGATTTAAATGGACATGATTATCCTGTAAATCTTTTTTCTTTTAACGATTACAATTTATCTGATAATGCAGCAAAGTTTCACCGAATACATTATATCGCTGCCGATAGAATTGGACCAAAAGATTATTACCCCAAAAACAATTTAAGCGAATTTGTCAATGTGGGTTCACAAGGAGAAAACACTGCAATTGTATTAGCACGTAAGCAAGACGATCCCGTTTTTGATGCTTTGTATTTAGGCAATAATGCTAAAACCGTTTTACAACAAACAGAAGAATGGCTGAATAAAATATTTGATGGGGCGAAGATTGAATTGGTCGTTGAGCGCAATATTATTTCAATTACTTACAACACTAAACCAACTGAAAAACGCTATAAACCGTCCAATGTGGGTTTTGGTTATTCTTATATTTTACCCATTATCGTTTCGGGTTTGATTGCTCAAAAAGATGAAATATTGATTGTTGAAAACCCTGAAGCACATTTGCACCCCAAAGCCCAATCGCAATTGACGAAATTTTTGGCGAAAGTGGCGAGTTGTGGTGTGCAAGTGTATATAGAATCGCATAGTGAGCATATTTTAAATGCTTTGCGAGTCGTCAGTTTAGATGATACTTATTCTATCACTAATGAAGATATTAGTGTCCTTTATTTTAAAGATGATACAGAACAACCTTTCATTCAGCTTAATATTGAAAACGATGGGAGTATAAAAAACTGGGTTGATGGTTTTTTTGACCAACAAGAATTAGATTTATCTGAAATATTTAAACTATCAAAAGGGCGCAAATGAAAGCAGAATTTTATTTACTCAATCGCTCTTTTTCTTATCAAAAAGGTGTTACACTTGACGATTTGGAAAGTAAAATTAAAAACCTTGATACCGATTATTCTTATATACGGATATACAAAGAAACTGAAAAAATATACAAACATGAATCAATATACAGGGAACCTATTTTCAATGATTTAACCGTTGAGGATTTACTTTATTATGGAAAAGGCAAAGGACTTGTAGATAGAGATACCCTTGAGGCATTAAGACGTATTATAGATGTTTCAGAAAATATTAACATCACGCCAGAAGAAGTCATTGATGAATTGCTTGATGCACACTCGCAAGACACGGTTTTTGGCTTATTATGCCTTCATTCTATTGAAATTGGAGAAGATAAAGGCAAATATTTAGTCTATGATAAAAATAATTGGCTGGATTTTCATCAACATTTTTTAGGTCTATATCCTATTTCTAACACCCATTTTTATAAAGAAGCAGTCAAATATTTTCCCAACCTGTTTTTTCATGAACGGGTTGAGCAAACAGTAGCAAAAATATTAACCGAATTTGCGAAGACAATAATAGCCCATTTAAGGGCTTTAAATAATGATTTTAGAAAATATCAAACACAGCCATATAGTAGAATAAATACCTTAAAAGCCTTTTCAATAGGTTGCAAGTTAGATGAAGAAGCCTCTAATCAAGGAAATATCACAGATAAACCTAAAATGACCTTCCCTTTTTTAAATCATCAAGGGCTAAATGAAAATATTTGTTGTGAACCTCATCTAAAACTCTGCAAAAGTGATAATAAAGGGGATAATACCTATTATCAGCACCGTATTTACTTTAATGAAGGGAAAGATAATATTTCTAACAATAAAATTTTAGTTGGACATATAGGAGAACACATTAAATTTAAAAACTAAAAACCTCCCCTTACTTTACGATTTGTATGTATCGTCTGAGCTTGCTCCCATGTATAAAATTGAGCGTCCGATGCTTGCATGGCTTTTTTACGGTCTCGCAAGATAGTAGCGTGTTCTTATTTTTGAGAAGTAATGCTTAAACGTCAAAAGCCTCTTTAGGACTATAATGACCCTTCAATGTCGCAAAAGCACGGCGAATGATACGCACCTGTTGCTCTAAATCTTTAGTGGACATATCGTCCAAATTTTGCTGTACAATATCTAAGGCACTTGTTTCAAAAAAATCTTTTATGAGCGGTTGATTGTTGTAAAAAAGGGTTTTAGAATCCGAATAAGTATAGAAATAGGGATTGTCTAAATTGATTAAGTCTTTCTTTTCGATGCCAATTAAGGGTTTCAAATAGGGGTCGTCTGAGGCTTCAATCCACAAGCGGTCTAAAAATTGTTCGAGGGCGATAGCGTCTTGCAGGTGTGTAGGATGCGCCATATCTTCTATCAAGGCATCGTATTTTTTACTCCCCCTCAGTATTGAGCGCAGTTTTTTATCGTTGAAACACGACAAAGTTTCTAAAAATTCGGTTTTATGAATGGCTATATGCCGATAAGCGCGCCTGAATCCTTTGACTATATAGGGGGAATAGTCGGCAGAATTAATAACTTCACCGTCAATGATAATGCTATTTGTGGTTTTATCAATCGGTAGCCGTTTGCGAACAATCCGCATATCGTCAGTTCCCTCGTTTTCCCAAACCAATTCCTTGCGTTCTGTCCACGTTTTTTCACTTAAATCCACATCTGCTAAACCTTCGAGGTCAAAAGCATCGGGTATAACGGGCTTGATATCGGGCAGCAAATGCGTATGTGTAACAGAACGATGGCGGGTTTCATTGGGTAAAAGGGGTTGTAGCCATGTTTCTAAGTCAATTAAAATGGGGTCATCACCCACCACAATGAGGTTAGCGGTGTGCATATCAATGGTATCGAATAAATACATCAAGCAAAGTAGCGAACCCAATTTTGTGTATAGCGTAGGCAACTCTGTAAAAGTCATGTCTTTTTCAGGCGCAATAAACTCATACCATGAATGATTTGGACGGCTCGCTATGGCAGCATGGCGAATAGGCGGCACAACGTTTTGAGCATTGAACCAGCCTAAAAACTGCCCAAAAGCCACATCAATAGCGGAATCTCGAGGCTTATACACGACTTTTATATCTTCATTAAACGTGAGAATAGCCACAGTACGTCCACCCGTTTGTGCGCCATCGGTTAGCAAAGCATGGATATGGGTTAAAACATGGATTTTACTGTCCAAAGGGACTCCTATGGAGAGGGGGGGTATTTTTGCTTGCAATTCGAGCAAATCTGCATAAAGATTGGTGATTATTTCAATAAAATAGGTTTTCCAATTGTTACAAACCTCATAAGCCATTCTGCCCAAAAGAGGATAAATTTCAAAGAAATTTAAAGCGGCAGTGGGTTCTTTGAGTTGCTCAAAGAAATTATGAAACCGTTCAGTTGTGCTTTTACCTTGCAATTCATCGGATTGTTTTGCAATGCGCAGTTCCAAAACGAAGGCACGTTCAGCCATCAATGCTATTTTTTCAACAGCAGGTTCAAAAAAAAGGGTTAAATCTTTTTTTTGGACTAATGAAAACCCCTGTTTTACGGACAGTGCGTCTAACTCTTCGTTTATTTCTGAAACATAAGCACTGAACAAAGGCTCAAAAAAAGACCAAAAAGATTGAGTTGTTGTATTAGGATGATGAAATTTAAGGCGATTGGGATGAGATAAATGAAATGTGGTATAAGCATCCGTTAGCCGTATCAACCAATCGGGTTTGGTAGAAAATCCAGAAGGCTCATAGTTAGTATATGTTTTAATAATATTTTTTTCAGAAGCAACTTCTTTTTCAAATTCATAAGCCCGTTTTTCAGCCATAAAATCTTCAAAAAAAGGCGTGTATAAATTTTTATGTTTTTCATATTTTTCACGGGCAGCTTTACCTATTCTAATATCAAATTTATGGGTTTTAATAACGTCAAGACGCTCTTTGATGGAAAGAGCCGCATACCAATTGATAGCCATAGTATTGTTTTTTTTTGCGTAAATAAATGGGATTTAGGCTTGATAAGTAAGTGAAAAACATAAGGCAGGAACCTGTCCTGCCTTATGGGATGTGTAAAACAAGTTGATACTACCAGCCACAACGACCGTTGCGGCGCTTGTGACCACCACCGTGACCGTGACCACCACCGTGACCGTGACCGTGACCGTGACCGTGACCACCATTTCCACGACTACCGCCGCTTCCACTGCCACCATTTCTGCCGCCACTGCCGCTACCACTGCCGCCTCTTTTGCCGCCGCCTCTTTTGCCGCCGCCGCCTTTGACAAAGCCCATTTCTTCGTTAGTAAGAATAATGCCGATGCTTGCACTTTCGAGAGTGCGGAGAGTGTTCTTTTTCATAGTAATTTACCTAAATTTTGATTAATAAATAAGGATTTAAAGCTGCAATATAGAGCGATTGATTTCGTATTTACAAATTATTATTTGTTTTTTTTTAAAAATAACAAAATTAAAGTATTAATTAGATAAGGTTATAAAGAATATAAATAAAGTATGAATAGTGTTATTAAATATTTAAATATTTTATAATTATTCCTTTTTGGATATACAATTACAGGCTTTCGGATACATTTTATATACGCATCGTATTTATCTCACTTTTTGCTTAATTTGATAATGTCCTTCTTTTTTCACCTAAAAATAGAGATTTAGGAAAATAACACTGCTTTTAGGTATTTCTCAAAAGTTAGTGCGGATACTTATAAACGTAGCATAATTTCACCGAGTTAAAGTATTTTACCAAAATGGGGTTCAAAAAAATCGGGCGTTTTTGCGAAGTTGATTTAGGGGTTTAATATTTAGCCATTTTTCAATAAAACCCTTATTTTTGCAGAATAAAATAAGTTAAAAACATGGTAACAAGATTTGAGGATTTAGATTTAAATGGTTCCTATACTTTTGCTGATTATCTACAATGGCAATTTAAAGAGCGTGTTGAAATCATCAAAGGTAAAATCTTTAAAATGGCAATGCCTTCTGAAAAACATCAGCGGGTTTCGGGTAATTTTTATGGCTATTTTTGGTCTTATTTAAAAGGTAAAAACAGTAAAGTTTATCATCCACCTTTTGATGTGCGCTTGATGAAACCGCCTCATCATCGTAAAATAACGGATAAAAGCATCTATACAGTCGTTCAACCCGATATTACAGTTGTTTGCGATATGCCTAAAATTGACAATAAAGGCTGCTATGGTGCGCCCGATTTGATAATTGAAATTTTATCGCCTTCAACCAGTGCAAAGGATTTGAAGGATAAAAAAAAAGTTTATGAGTTTTCAGGTGTTCCAGAATATTGGATTGTTTCACCAGAAGAGGGAACCGTCGTCGTTTGTTTATTGAATGACCAAGGGAAATACATTTTTGATAACTATTATGCCAATACAGAAATCCTAAAAGTCCATATTTTTGACGATTTGGAGATTGATTTGAAAGATGTTTTTGAAATTTATTGATTAAATCATCCCTTCGGGATTCGGAATAAAATTCAAAAAAGAAGCCATCTGTTTTATATACCGTTCTTTATCAAGCGTATAGAGAAACGCCCCTTTTTTTGAAAACCCTTTCTGTTTTTCCTTCAATTTCACCAAAAGTCCTGTTGAAAGCATCTTGCGGCTGAAATTCCGCTTTTCAAATTCCTCCTCATAAATAGCTTCATACAAGGTTTGTAGTTGTGGAATTGTAAATTTTTCAGGCATCAACTCAAAACCAATAGGGTGAAAAGCGGCTTTGTAACGGAGGCGTTCTTTTGCCAATTTCACCATTTCAGCATGATCAAATAGCAAATTGGGTAACGCGCTTACGGGAAACCAATCGGCATCAAATTTATGCGATATTTTAGCATCATAATCAGGTACATTCACCAAAGCAAAATAGGCAATTGAAACAGTGCGTTCAATCGGGTCACGCTGTGGGTCGCCAAAGACAGAAAGCTGTTCGAGATAGACATCCGTTAAGCCTGTGAGTTCAAAAAGAATGCGGTCTGCGGCTTGGTTGAGGTTTTCTTGCGGCTGCAACCAACCGCCCATAAGCGACCATGTTTCTTGTCCTTGTTCCACACCCCGATTGACAAGAAGGAGTTTCAGCGCTGAGCCATCGAAACCAAATATGATAGAATCTAAAGCTACTAAGCATTTGGTCTGTTGCTTGTATAGCTCCAACATTTGCATTTGCATCGTGTAAAAATCGTTTTTCGTTTTTAAAAATTGGGTTTTTTACCCCCCTCAGTCATGCCTTTGGCTTGATGGTGCGTTTCGCACCATATTTTTTACTTTTTAATGTCGAAAATACAATAAATATTAGAAAATATAGAAAATTTATGCTTTATTTGTATTATTATTTAGTTGTAACCACAACCATTTGTTAAACTCTTTTAAATGCACGAATTCTTCGCACATACTCGTTCGGAATGGCGCAATTGGCTCGCTGACAATCACCCAATAAGCAAGGGTGTTTGGCTTCATTTCTATAAAAAAATTAGTGGAAAACCTCAACTCAACTCCGATATTGCCGTAGTAGAAGCCCTTTGCTTTGTCTGCATTGATAGCAACCCCAAAAGCGTAGATGCTAAAACGCCCGAAACCCGAAAAAAGCGTATTATTGAAACCGCAACTTTAACAAATGACAATATACGAGCCTATCAATAGGTAAAAAAATTTAAAACTGCACAATCTTTGCCCTCCTATTTTATCGTAAGTATTTAACATGAAATGTCTACTTTTTTTTTATTAAGGTTTTGGGTATAACACTTTACTTCTGGTCTTGTTTGAAAGAAAAATTATTTCTTTGATTTTTTACCGACTTTATTTCTTTAACTAAAATTTAAATATCATGATTAAATTAACAAAATTTCCTACCAAATTAGCAATTATTGCTCTTTTTTCTCTTGTTTGCACAACAGCTTGTAAAAAAGAAAACACGCAAATTGACTTAACAGATGCACCCGATTTAACTGATTTAACAGATCAATTAAATGGCGAACTCGTTGCAGAAGCTCTTGAAGCCAGTCACTATTTTACAAGCTCTTTTCTGCAATCAACCAATGCCTCTTCTCAAGTCTTTGGTATGAGACCTGATGAAATTCCTTTGGAAGTACGAGACGCTTGTTCTGCTCCAACGATTGTACCGCGCGATTTGATTACTTACCCTAAAACTATTACAAGCAATTATGGTGCTGGCTGTACAGACCTTAATGGAAGAACCAAAACAGGCAAAATGACTTTGTTTCTTAACAAGTTTTGGTTAAATGGTTCGGTTATGCAAGCCAAATTTGAAAATTATACCGAAGCGGGTGCGAAATTAGATGGTTCTTACAACATCACCAACAACAGCACTTTTGGCGTCGTCAATTTCACCTTTACCGCTCAAAGCATTAAATTCACTGATAGAGATGGTAAAATGACTGCCTACACTATTCAACAAGCACATAAGCAAGTCGGGGGCACTCTCTCACTTAGCCCGTGGGATGATGTTTATGAAATTACAAGTACCATATCCTCTACTTTATCCAATGGCACTAAGTTCGAGTTTGTTAACACCACACCCCTCAAAAAAACCAATACTTGCTGGTGGATTCAAAAAGGAACGGGTATTGTTAAACTCAATGGTATTCCTATGACCCTTGATTTTGGCAACGATACCTGCGATGATGATGCAACGCTCACAACGGCTGGGGTTGTGCGCCATATAAAACTAAGACCTTAAGACATTAACCCACTTAGTAAATTTTTTAGACAATAAAATGGGCTTCAAATCACTTTGAAGCCCGTTTTTATTTAAATCATGGACAGCTTTAGACGGCGTGTCAAACCTCGAAATTCCCGAAGATTTGCAAGTTATTTTAGCGTTGTATGAAAATGCCGAACACCATTTCAACGCCTTCCCCGCCTCCGTAAAAAAAGCTATTTTAGAGTGGATTTTAAACGCTAAAACCCCTGAAACGCGTATGAAACGGCTTGTAGAAACAGCAACTTTAGCGGCTGAAAATAAACGTGCCAATCAATACGTTAAAAAGAGCGTTTAAGATTGTGAAATTTTACCCCCTCAGTATTTGCAACCTAATTGAAAAAACCTTACTTTTGTATAAAATAAAACCGATGGCAAGAGATGTTTTTCATGATTTAGTCAAAGAAGCTTTGATAAAAGAGGGTTGGAAAGTGACACATGACCCTCTTACCTTGTTAAAAAGAGAAAAAGGCGGTTTAGTAACAGACTTAGGTGCTGAAAAAGTTATTGTAGCTGAAAAAGGCTTAACAAAAATTGCTGTTGAAGTGAAAAGTTTTTTAAACCCTTCTCTTGTCAATGATTTCAGTAAAGCATTTGGGCATTATATGACCTACTTAGATGTTTTAGAAATGACCCAAAGTGATAGAATAATGTATCTCGCTATGCCTTATTCAGTTTATTATTTTCTATCAAAAATGGATTATTTCAATTATATTGTTCAAAAGCATAAGATAAAATTTATTACTTTTTCACCTACAGAGAAAAAAATAAAATCATGGATAGAATAACAAAATTTCGTCACGCTATTATTGATGTTATTGACGATTATATTTCAGAACATAACCCTTCTATTGAAAAAGAAGGATTAAAATTTGAAAAAATTATTGATACGGGTAATCAACGTTTCTATTTAGTATTAGTGGGATGGAAAGATGAAGAAAGATATTATGCGCGTTATTTTCACGTAGATATAATTGATGATAAAATATGGATTCAAGACGATAATCTTGAATACAGTGTAGCGGAACGTTTGGGCGACAAAGGTATTTCTAAAAAAGATATTGTTTTGGCGTATTTTTCACCATCTCATAGGGAATATACGGAATATGCTGTGTCTTAACTCCCTCTCCATAGGAGTCCCTTCGGACAGTATTTGTGAGGTTTTTAAACAAAAACGGGCTTCAATTCACTTTGAAACCCGTTTTTTAATTGAAAATAAAATGCTAATCAAAACGTTATCAAAACATACTTATGAACCCTTTAAATTCCACTGCAAATGCTTATTCGCCTAATTTTAACAAATCTTTTATTGATTTTTTCAACTCTTGAAAATCATGCTGCGGTAGAATATACCCTTTCAAAACAGGTTAAAATAGAATCTTTTCAAAAAAAAGAGACGATTAATATTAAAAAACGCATTAAAACATTTGGTATCATAGCAGGTATCACGGCTTTTTCTCCTATGACGGCTCCTATAAGTATTTTATTGTGCCTTTTACTTCTAAAATGGGGTAAAAAAAAGGGGTACGAAGATAAAAAACCTTTCATCAAAATTATATTGAAAATCGCTATTGGTTTTACAGTTGCTCTGATGTTCTTAATGTATGCTATTTTTTTTACACACCCTCGATAAAAGTGTGATACAAGTTTTTTATCTAAAAATAGTAAAAATACTGAGGGGGTATTTCGTTTAATTCGTTTAATTTGTGAAATTCGTGGCTAAATTTCAAATAAAATGAAAAGAATTTCACTAATCGCCTTCTTATTTTTTACCTTCTCCATAGGAGTTCCTTCAGGAAACCTCGCTTTCAGCCAATCCAAAATAGCGGATAAAACTAAAAACTGGAAAGCCTACGACGGCTATTTCAAATTTTGGTGGGACAACGCCAATGGTAAAATCTGGCTACAAATTGACAAGTTTGACCAAGAACTGCTTTATGTCAATACGCTGCCTGCGGGCTTGGGGTCAAATGATATTGGCTTGGATAGGGGGCAAATTGGCTCTTCTCGCATCGTTTATTTCAATAAAGTTGGTAAAAAAGTGCTCATGACGCAGCCCAATTATGATTATCGGGCAGTGACGGATGATAAAAATGAGCAACGAGCCGTTAAAAACTCCTTCGCTCAATCTATTTTATGGAGTTTTGTCGTGGATGAAGACGAGGGCGATAGAGTCTTGGTAGATGCCACGCCGTTTTTTCTGCGGGATGCACATAGCGCGGCTGACCGTATAAAAAACATGAAACAAGGCTCCTATACTTTCAATGAAAGTCGTTCAGCGATGTACTTGCTGAATACTAAAAACTTCCCTTTAAACTCTGAATTTGAAGCCACTATTACGTTTACAGGGGGCAGCGATGCAGGGCGTTTTGTGCAATCCGTTACGCCTTCGCCCGAAGCTATTTCATTGAGAATGCACCATTCCTTTGTGCAACTGCCTGATAATCAATACAAATTGCGAAGGTATGATATTAGAAGTGGCTACAACGGTATATCGTTTTTTGATTATTCAAGCCCTATTTCAGAGCCGATTGAAAAAATATACATCGCGCGCCACCGCTTGAAAAAACGAGACCCTCAAGCGGCTGTTTCAGACCCTGTAAAACCCATCGTTTATTACCTCGATAATGGCACACCCGAACCGATTCGCTCAGCCCTTTTGGAAGGCGGACGGTGGTGGAATCAAGCCTACGAAGCAGCAGGTTATCGCAACGCCTTCCGTGTGGAAGTGCTACCCGATAGCGCCGACCCGATGGATATTCGCTACAATGTTATCAATTGGGTACATCGTTCCACACGGGGTTGGAGTTATGGCGCTTCGGTAACAGATCCTCGAACGGGTGAAATTATTAAAGGGCAAGTAACTTTAGGTTCGCTACGAGTACGTCAAGATTATTTGATTTTTACAGGGCTTCTTGCGCCTTATGAAAGTGGAAAGCCTGCACCCGAAACCATGAAACAAGCGGCTTTGCAACGCCTAAGACAGCTTTCAGCGCATGAAATAGGACATACATTAGGCTTAATGCACAACTACGCTTCGAGTGTGAATGACCGTGCTTCGGTGATGGATTATCCGCATCCGTCGTTGGTTTTAAATGATAAAGGGGAAGTTGATTTTTCAAAAGTTTATACAAATGAAATAGGGGAGTGGGATAAAAGAGCTATTATTTATGGCTATCAAGATTTTGGTGAAACGAGTGATGAAACCTCTGCATTAAATAAAATTTTAGAAGAAACCACAGCTAAAGGTTTGCTTTACATTTCGGACGTAGACGCTCGAGCTGCGGACGGTATGCACCCCCAAGCCCACCTTTGGGACAACGGACAAGAACCCGTTTCAGAACTTCAAAACATGTTGAAAGTGCGCCAAAAAGCCTTGACTAATTTTTCAGAAAAAAACATCCAAGAGAACGTACCGATGTCTCGTTTAGAAGATGTTTTAGTGCCTGTTTATAACTACCATAGGTATCAATTAGAAGCCGTTTGTAAACTGATAGGGGGCATGGATTACAGCTATTCCGTGCGCGGCGATAAGCAAAAACAGCCTGAAATACTCTCCAATGCCATTCAAACCAAAGCTTTAGACGCTGCCATCGCTTGTTTAGACCCCTCAGTATTGGCGCTTCCCGAAAGCATTTTGAAGCTTATTCCACCCCGTCCACCTGAATATTATAGCGTTGGTGAAATGATGCCCAAACGCTCGGGCATGGTGCTTGACCCTTTGGCAGCCGCCGAAGCTTTAGCAAATTACGAGTTAGCTTTTTTGTTCAATCCGCAACGAGCAAACCGTTTAATGCAATTTAAAGCACGAGCAAATACCATTGGTTTTGACGATGTTTTGGGTAAAATACTAGAAAAAACGTGGAAAGAAGACCTTAAAAGCGGTCTTGAAGGGCAAATACAGGTGCAAACCCAGCAAATGGTATTAACACATTTACTGAATTTACGCAACAGTGAAGCTGCTAACTATGTGGTGAAAAGTGTATGCGAAGACTATTTAAGCCGTTTGGCTCAATTTTTCCCTAAAGTGAAGTTGAAAATGGGTTTCCCTTTTAGCACTCCTTCCCAACGTCTTGCACTTGAACGAATTCGGAAAGAGGAAAATAAAGAAGTGCCTTTGCCACAGCATCGGGAAATGCCCCCGGGTGCGCCGATTGGGTGTGAGGATTAAAAAAAATACCCCCTCAGTATTTTAATAAATGGTTAATATATTAGCTTAATTGAATTTAAATATTTACCTTTGATTAAAATATTAACTAAATGTTTCCTTTTACAACTCATAAAAAGCCTTATGATTTTTTGCGAGAAATAGCCTTGCGTCATCAGGCATTGAGAAAACAAGCCGGTTTTTCTCAAAGTGAATTAGCCAAACGTTCAGGCGTTTCATTGGGTAGCCTCAAACGTTTTGAGAGGACAGGACAGATTTCTTTGGAGTCGTTGCTGAAATTGACTGATGTACTCAATCGCCTCAATGACTTTGAAGCGATACTGCAACCCCTTGAAAATTTAGATGCCATCGAGAAATTATTTAGTCCTAAAACAAGAAACGAATGGAGCCGATAAAAAAGATTTATGTATTCATTCAGTTTGATGCGGAAGAAATTGAATTGGGCGAATTGGTAAGTGAGAACAAACTTATTTATTTCAAATATTATCCTTCTTTTGTAAAAAGAGGCTTGGAAATATCACCCATAAAAATGAAGCTCAATACAGACATCAACAAGGCAAATCCAATACCTTTTGATGGTTTGTTTGGCGTTTTCTTTGACTCCTTGCCTGATGGTTGGGGAAAATTATTATTAGACAGAACCTTGACTGCAAGAGGCATCCCCATCGCTCATCTGACACCCCTTGACCGTCTCGCTTATATAGGCAACCAAGGCATGGGTGCGTTGCTGTATAAACCCGAAATGCCCGTAGAAAACCTTGCTGAATTTAGGATTGAATTAGATGAAATCGCCAATGCTACTCAACAAATTATTGCAGGTACCGCTACAGAAGTGTTAGATGAATTGTTCAAGTTAGGTGGGTCTTCGGGTGGCGCACGACCTAAAATTTTAGTTGGCTATAATCCTATAACCCAACACTTCATCAAGGCAGACAAAGAACTGCCTCTGGACTATGAGCATTGGTTGATAAAATTCCCAACTTCTACTGACAGCTCTGATATTGCCAATATCGAATACGCCTATTATCAAATGGCAACAGATGCTGGCATCGAAATGAGCGCCTGTAAACTTTTTAAAGGACAGTCTGGCAAAGTCTATTTTGGCACGAAACGCTTTGATAGACAAGGCAATAACAGGCTGCATCTTCATTCGGCGGCAGGTATGATGCATGACAATTTTAGACTCAGTGCCTTAGATTATGGACATTTGATGGATTGTGCTTTTCAACTTGAAAGAGATGTTAAAGCTTATGAAAAAGTGTTGCGTTTAGCTGCTTTCAATGTTTTTGCCAATAACAGAGATGACCATAGCAAAAATTTTTCATTTCTCATGGATGCCACAGGTACATGGCGTTTAGCACCTGCTTATGATTTAACATTTTCGTACTCGGGGCATGGTATGCATAGTACAATGGTTGCGGGAGAAAGTGCCAATCCTACACGGCAGCATTTAATGAAATTAGCAACTTATTTCAAAATCAAAAACGCAAACATTATTATTGATGAAGTGCAAGCTATAGTTACTAATTGGAGAAAATATGCAGCCTCAAATGATGTCAAGAATAATTCAAAAAACAGCATACAAAAAGTAATTGGGCGTTGATATTTACTAAAAAACATTACTCTATAAAGAAGTGCCTTAATCTCATTCAAACCTTCTTTTTACGTTTGAAAATAGCATCAACAGACAACTGAAATTCAGGCAAAACGGGTGCAGCCGAACATATTTCATCCCCTATATAAATTTCACTTTTTCGCCCATGAAATACATGAACTTCTTGCAATTCTGGAAAAATATGCCAAACCACAGGGATTTTAGAAGCTCTATAATCCCGCATTTTTTTATGCATTCGATTCATTTGGTCTGTTGTTGAAATAATTTCAATGACAAATTGCGGCTCTGCTGTATCATCCTCAGCGGCTGCTTCAATTTGGTCGTCTGTGTAGTAAGCCACATCAGGGCGGCGGTGGTTTGTGCCAAAAAAAGTATCTCCTTCAGGCATCAAAGAGCCTGTTATTTTGCCGCTAAATTTCAAGAGCTTTCTTCAATAGATTTGCTTAAACGAGCTTGTTGCTCGGGCGGTAGTTCATCCCACCAATCCGTTTCCGATTTTTCAAAGACTTCTTTCATTGATTTATACAATTTTAGAAGCATTG
>JAYUQN010000086.1:0-2258 GCA_043756725.1 Saprospiraceae bacterium | reverse complement strand
CTTTTACAAATATGGGGTCACCTGGCACTTGGTCAAGTCCGCCAACCGCAGGAGGCACAATTACCCCCGGTATTGTCGTCGCACTACCGAACTTCCGAGCCGTCAGGCTTTCCATATTCCTCTGGATTTTATCCCAATTCTCTTGCCCCAACAAGATATTAATAGTTCTAATTTCTGTTTCAGGGAAGACATAATCATAGTACGGTGTTTTACTGAAATGCGAACTATCTTTATTCAGATTAGCAATAGGAGTAGGAGTAGGAGTAGGAGTAGGTATAGGTATACTGATTGTAGCTGTTTCTTTCTTACAAGCTATCAAAAATAATACGGCTATGATTAAAGCATATTTAACTTTCATTCAATGGTATTTTGTAAATAAAAAATAAGTTTTTCCTTAAAATACTGAGGGGTATATATACATAAAACGGGGTAAAATCCCACTTTTACTGAGGGGGTATCAAAATCAATTATTTATCACAAGTGTCGTTACACTGTACGGTGCTATATCGAGTGTTATCACATTATCAGTTGCTGTCGGTGTACTTTTGGTCATCGTCGCTGTTTCTGTGGTGGCATAAGATGTGACCGATTTGGGCGTTAAACCGCTAAATTGAACATTTTTTACGGCTGAAAAATCTGAATTGATGACAACAATTACGGTCTGTGCATCTTTTTTATAGGACGTGATTTTTAAAGAACTGTTTGAAGGGACATCAACGCCAATGCGAACAAAACCTGGGCGGACGAATTTTGAAAAATGAGAAAACGCATAACCGCGTTTTAGCACTGCGCCATTCGTTGTATTTTGCTCACCGTCGCCAATAAAAGAGTAAAAACGTTGCAAATACCACCAAATATAGGCGTTCCAATTATTAGACATCGCATCGTGGATTGTGCCAAGCATTTTTAGGGATTCGCCCCAAATAGCAGCTTCGGAATAAGTACTCCATGCGGCTGCACCTGCATTGCCCGAGTTCAAATTTAACAAATATTCGGTCATCCAAATTTCTTTCTTTTTCTGCTCTGCCAAAGGGAATTTGGCTAAACCGCCGCCGTAAATATGCCCCGCTACAATATCAATTTTAGCCGCTGCCGAGTCATTTGACAATAGGGCATTGGTCATATTTTGATTAAAATTCAAGGATTCGGGGGCAGCTACTTTCGCACCGACTATTTGACCTGGGGCATTTAAAAAGTTAATGAAATCGTCAGCAGTCCAGTCACACGACTCGTAGGTTGGTTTCCAATCGGGTTCATTTTGGATTGAAACGACGTCTATTTTTGCGCCATTCTGAGCCTGATAAGCGATAAATTCGTTGATATAATCCTTAAAAGCCTTGTAGTTTTGGGGCAATAAAATGCCTCTTACATCGCTGTTATTGTCTTTAAGTGCGGGTGGCGGTGACCATGGAGATGCCAAAACTTTTACACCATTTTTATTCGCTTCTTTGACGGCTTCGGTGATGATAGACCACTCGTTTTTGTTGGACGATATTCTGACCCTAAAAATACTCAAACCCAATTCGCCATCATTTAAGCCAAAGGCTTTTGTCGCTTCGGCGGGTTTTAGGGATTGTGTTCCCCACATACGGTTTGCGCCGCCAAAACCTGCGATGGTTTGATAGGTGGTTTGTGGGTTGATGGTTATTTTTGTAGGAATGACTGTTGTTGGAATGACAGTGCCGCCAGTATTTTCTTTTTTACAAGCAAAAAAGGTTGTAAAAACTAAAAATAGGTATAAACCGGGTATAAATATTTTTTTCATTTTAAATATTTCAAACAGTGGCTAAAGAAAAAATTTAGGCGTGACTTAGAAATTTAGTTCCTCAAAGGCTTGGATACTGAGGGGGATTGTGATATAAAAAAGTGAAATATAGAAAATAGAAGAGGTTGGGTAATAAGTCGAAAATAGGCAAATTAAAATTTTTAAGCCAAATAATATTTTGATTTTCAACTCAACTTGCAGCAAGTTTCAAACTTGCTGCAAGTTATTTGTCAAAAAATAAAATAAAATTTTGGACTCAAATAGCCAAAATACTTATTACACAACCCCTTCATTCTCAATTTTAACTAAACTCATTTAAAAAGCAGACTTAATAACCCTGATTTTGCGGAAACTTAGGTCCTTCCACAACTCTATCAATTTGTGATTGAGGAATTGGGCGCAGCATGTGGAAGTCTTTGACATAAGGTGCTGCTTCTGGATTCCACGCTTGAATACGTCTTACCAAAGAGCGTGTCCGCACCAAGTCGTGCCA
>JAYUQN010000085.1:0-5863 GCA_043756725.1 Saprospiraceae bacterium | reverse complement strand
CAATGTTTTTCGTCAAATTATAGGCAAAAGAGTTCAACAAACTCGACAATTTATTCAAATTGCTACTAAATTCTATTGCGGTCATTATTGTAAGTTTTAAAACGTGTCGGGTAAATTTTTTATGAAAGTTTTAATTCTGTTTTGTTGAAACAAAGGTACTATAATGTTTAACAAGAAGCAAGAGTATGTTAAACGTTTTTTCAAAAAAAATTAATTATATTATAATAAATTTATTCTAATATAACCTTAAATTATTGATTATCAATTAATTACGTCTATTTGGAATCATTCTAATTGAATTTTAATTTTCAGTAAAAATTGAAAACTATGAATTGTATTTGATTTTTTACTTGAAAATGACATATCCTTTCAGAAATAAGCAAGTATAATGTGTAAGCATGACTTATGCAAAGGTAAAATCCTCTCAATTATTTTTTAGACATTATTCAGAAAGATTTTGTATATGCCACTTTTTTAGAGTATTCAAGATTTAGGAAATTTTAAAAATTTCCTAAATCTGTGCGCTATACAAAAATTTTCCGAATAATATCTTTTATAAACGTTGCTATTTTATATAAAAATTTGTACTTTTATTAAAAAATGCACGTTACATTACCCATTTAAAGAGAATATACTGAGGGGTAAAAAATTAGAATGATGTTAGAAAAAATGAAATATTCAATACTTAATTTTCTAAGCCAGCTTGTTGGTGGCGCAGATGATAGTATATATACGTTGAAATCGCGTTTAAAGATTTATCTTGTTATTATTGGTTTATTGGTGCTGTCTGCTTCTTTTATTTATTCTTATTTTTTGGCTAACACCTTGCAACAACAAGAAGTTATACAGATGTATAATTTAAGGCAATCTATGGAATTAAAAAATCAAGGTAGCTTTGATACCCTTCCTGAAGATGTAAAAATATTCATTGATAATTTGGGTCCTAATAATAGTAACATTCCTATTATTTTAACCGATGACCGATACGATATTGTTGATGCTCGGAATTTTGATGATATTGAAACCGACTCTATGGGCAGACCTTTAGACATGCCAAAAGCTAAGAAAAGGCTTAATAAATTGATTTCACAAAATCGAACCCCTATATTTGTAAGAGATGCAGATGGTATGATAATGAGCAAAATGTATTTTGATGATTCAAAAATCTTAACTTTACTCAAATACTATCCTTTCTTTCAATTCATTTTAATTTCTT
Organism: Saprospiraceae bacterium; assembly: GCA_043756725.1. Taxonomy (GTDB): domain Bacteria; phylum Bacteroidota; class Bacteroidia; order Chitinophagales; family Saprospiraceae; genus JAAFJT01. The sequence goes on along the minus strand of JAYUQN010000085.1, from coordinate 4,647 downwards.
TTTTCATCGGCTTCGGCTACCTCATTTTCAGTGCCGCAAGGCGAAGTGAACAAAATCAGGTGTGGGTCGGCATGGCAAAAGAAACGGCGCATCAATTGGGAACGCCCATTGCCGCCATTTTAGGTTGGATTGAGCATTTACGTGCTGCCCATGAAACGGATGAAGAAACGCAAGACGTGGTAAAAGAATTAGAAAACGATGTCACGCGCTTGTCCCTTGTTGCCGACCGTTTTTCCAAAATTGGCTCTGCCCCAGAGTTGGTAACTGTCAATATTTATGAAGAATTAGACCGTTGTCGCGAGTATATGCAACGCCGTTCGCCCCGCAAAGTAAAATTTGATTTCCCTAACCTAAACGTTATCCCCCCTCCCGATGGCATCGGGACGAGTCCGTATTTAGGCGTAAAAATCAACGCTCACCTCTTCGATTGGGTCGTTGAAAATCTTTTACGCAACTCTATTGATGCGATGGAAGGTGGCGAAGGCACATTAACTGCCAAAATTCATGAAGAAACACATTGGGTGAGCATTGATATTACGGATACGGGCAAAGGTATTCCTAAAAATAAATTTCACACTGTTTTTCAACCGGGCTATACGACCAAAAAGCGTGGTTGGGGCTTAGGCTTATCACTCGCCAAACGCATTATTGAAAACTATCACGGCGGTAAAATATTTGTGAAAGATTCTGAACCGAATAAAGCGACAACGATTACGATAAAAATGCCGAAGGCAACGGACAAATGACAAATGACAATGGACAACATGCAATTTGTCCATTATCCATTGTCAGCTATCCATTGTCAGTTGTCAGTTGTCAACTTTTCTTCCTCTTGCCGTGCTCGAAGACACTTCAATTTTTCTTATTTTCTTCAAATCTACTAACAAATTTGCCCATGCACCGCCTTCATCGGTAAAGTAAAATTTATCATCATAGCGCACTTTGCCTTGTCGGTCTTTCCATTCAGACGCCAAAAGCACATAAGTACCCCGTTGTTTGGGATTAGCGCCAAACATCAAAAACCGCTTATCGGACGACCCATCAAAACCAATAGCAAAATTATCTTCTTTGGCTCTAAAAAGAAAGACCCCCGGCGTTCCCCGCTTGATGCGCACCTCTTCCACTTTTTCACCTTTCACAATTTTGATAGTGCCTGAAGTGATTTCACTTGACCCTTCCGTCAAATTGCGTCGAATGACCACATCGTCAGATAAATAGAACTGAATTTTTTTCAAATCGTTGTCACCCCAACCGCCTTCTTGAAGGATATTGTGGGTGAAAGGGCGCAAGTCAGGGCTGCATGACTGTGCCATGACAGCTACAAGTAAAATACTTAAATAAGGAATTATTCTCTTCATAATTAAAACTTTGGTACGTTTTTGGAACATATTTTTACACAATCAAATTTAGATGAAACAAACGACATGGCGTAACACTTTAAATTCCCTTTAACACATCTTAACAGTATTTAACGTCACAGATTCTCCAAAACATCTTACAAATTTTGATAGCTTTGTCAATATATTTGAGGTATCAATTTTTTACCCATACTTACAAATAACACGCTTTAAAACTGTCATTCTATGAGAAAAGTTAATTACTCAAAAATCGCCCTACTGGCTTTAGGCTTGATGCTTTTAACCATTTTCACCGCAAAAGCGGAATGTACCTATCAACAACTGATGAGGGCTGAAGAATTTCCAATTGGCATTATGCTGTCGTGGAGTACAGCTTCTGAAAATAATAATTCTATGTTTTTGGTTGAAAAATCTGAAAATGGCGGTGAGTTTGTACCCTCTGGAACCGTCAGAGGTTCTGGCAATTCAAAAGCTGAGAAAAAATATACTTTCCTCGACCCACAACCTTCAAGCAGCAAAGTTAACTATCGCTTGAAACAAGTGGATTTTGATGGTTCTTTCAGTTATTCAGATGTTTTAACGATTAATAAAAAAATAGAAACCAACGTGATGCTCGTACAAATATCGAGTGAAACAGTGACTAAAAGTTTTGATTTCACGGTGGATGCTTTGAAAGATGGCGGTGTCGTTTTTCAACTCGTAGATGGCACAGGGCAAGTGGCTTGGCAGGGAACAAAAATGTTAACCAATGGACTCAATAATATTTCAATTGACCTTTCTGCACAAAAAGAAGGTGTATATAAAGTCCTTGTTATTATGGATAAAGATGAAAAAATGTTGACCATTCGCAAATCTTATGACGATGTAGAACGCGCGTCGAATGTGGCAACAGAGCGTAAAACGAAAGGTAAAAACTAATAAATAATTACTGTTTAATTCAGACTCATAAGGTCATTTTCCGTAGGAATTCCCTCGGAATGAGCCTTATGGGTCTTTTTTGTTTTTTTTATTTCACTTTTTTCACTTTGTCGCTTGCAAATACAAATATTTAAATCAAATTTGTCTTAAAGTATGAAAATACTGAGGGGGATATAAACAATCTTCACAAATTTAATTTTTAAATTTCAATACTCTAAAAAAAAATCCGTAAACACATCCCATGTTATGTCGTTTCCCCCTATAAAAACACAAACTTATTTTTTGCTATTAGTCGTAATTGTGCGGATATTAGTCGTTTAATACCTTGCATTTAATCGGAGAGGACGAACTAAATGAACCCTCTAATCTGTTAGCTATCTGTTATTTAAATGTTGAAAATTATGCGAAATTAATATATGCTATGAAAGCTGAAATCTAAAATTATCAAAAAACTAAATTCCTTACCTCATGTCACAAGTAAGTTTTATGAACCGTTTAACTCCTATGGGGAGATTACTGTTAACATTCGCCATTATCGCAGGTCTTTGGGGCTTGAAATGGCTGATTCTCGATAGTGGCCATGTTATCAAAAAAGAAACCGTCGCTTCTCAACAAATTGAAAGAGTGGCTTTGCCTGAAACGGGCGGTAGCTACAACGGCGGCACTGTTTCACCTTTAATATTGCCTTCTGCCACACCTACTAAAAACGCGCAACCCGAAGTTCGCTGGCTTTGTTGGGCGTGGAATGCTCAAATGGGCTTGATGTACGCCAATGGCGGCAACCGCACAACCGAAGGCTCACTAATGGCTAAAAACGGAGTCAATCTTACGCTCACACGCCAAGATGATGTGCCACAAATGCAAGCAGCATTGATAAAATTAGCGAAAGAATATAAATCAAATCCTTCTACGACTGAGGGGGCGCATTTTGTAACCATTATGGGCGATGGGGCTGCTGCTTTCTTGGCAGGTGTCAATCCAGAATTGGAAAGATTGGGTGCTGACTATCGCGCTCAAATTGTATATACCTGCGGCAAATCGTTGGGCGAAGACAAATTTATGGGACCTCCTAATTGGCGTGAAAACCCACAGTCGGCACGTGGCGGCGTTTGTGCCGCTGTTTTAAGAGATGGTGACTGGAATATTGTCGTGAAATGGTGCGGTGATAACGGTATCAAAATCAATCCCGATGAAAAAACGTTTGACCCTGAAGCCATGAATTTTGTCGCTGCCGATAACTATTTGGATGCCGCTGAAAAGTATATCAACGGATACAGCGAAGACCGTGAAGTTGTTGTAAACGGTAAAAGAACAGGTGAAAGACAAAAAATAGCCGTTAATAGCGTCACCACTTGGACACCGGGCGATGTGAATGTGGCTGAAAAAAAAGGGGGTTTAATATCCATCGTTTCAACAAAAGAGTACCGCAGCCAAATGCCTTGTGTGGTGATTGGTATAAAAAGATGGATGGAAGACAATCGCAAAACGGTTGAAAACATTATTTCAGCCATTGCACAAGCAGGCGACCAAGTGAAAGCCTATCCACAAGCCTTAGACAAAGCGGGTGAAATATCCGCAAAAGTGTATAATGAAGCAGATAAAGCTTATTGGGTGAAATATTATAAAGGTACACAAGCCGCTGATAAAAAAAATCTTATAGTTGATTTAGGCGGTTCCCAAGTCCACAACCTTGCTGACAATATGGAAATATTTGGTTTAAATCAAGGCAGCACTAATGCTGTGAAAATTGTCTATAAATTGTTTGGCGACATCGTGGTGAAATTGTACCCAAAGCTGGTTCCTTCGTATCCTAATGCCGATGATGTGATTGATATAAGTTATCTGCGCAACGTTGCGAATCGTCAAACGCAACCACTCGTCGCAGCTGATAAACCCGTTTTCACATCCGATGCAACTGTTCGTGAAAAAGTATCTGAAAAAGCTTGGAACATAGAGTTTCAATCTGGTAATGCTAATTTGACAGCCTCTGCCCAATCGCAACTGAATCAACTTTTCAACGACCTTGTTGTTGCCAGTGGCTTGAAAGTAGAAGTGCATGGGCATACAGACAATGTCGGAACGGCAGATGGTAATATGGCTCTTTCAGAAAGACGTGCTTTCGCTGTTAAGCAATGGTTGGAGAATAAATCATCTACTAACTTTCCGCAAGGGCGTATTCATATCTTTTCACATGGGCAATCAAATCCTGTTGCACCCAATGATTCGCCCGATGGGAAAGCTAAAAATAGACGTGTTACAATTGTTTTAGGCAAATGATATACGTAAGACCCGTAGCTTCGTCTTTAGGCGAACTCGTAGCGGCGGATTCATCCGCCGAAATGCTGAGCAAGTTCGGCGGATAAATCCGCCG
>JAYUQN010000084.1:0-5864 GCA_043756725.1 Saprospiraceae bacterium | reverse complement strand
CAAAGATTTTATCAAAATTTTGCTCATTCATATTTTATCTTATTTGATTGTAAAACCATGTCTTGTAGCTTTTGTCTTGCTATCATCAAATTTGACCGCACTGTTCCTTCTGAAATGCCGAGCAAGGCGGCAATTTCGGCATGCGCATAACCCTCAACAACACTTAAATTAAACGCAGCCCGATAGGACGGCGGCAGACGTTTCACTAAACCAATTATCTCCTCCGCTGAGAGCAAAGCCAGTATATTTTCATTGAAACTTGTATAGTTTTCAGCGATTTGAATATCAGAAGTGGCGACAAAATGTTGATATTTTTTCAAATAATTGATAGCCGAGCGAACAACAATCGTGTGCAACCACGCAGGAAAAGATAAAGTGGAATCGTAAAGTTCGAGTTTCGTAAAAATGCGTAAAAAGGCATCATTCAGCATTTCCTCTGCCTCTTCTTCCGAACGGGCATAACGGTTGCAAATGTTCATACCATAGCGGTAAAACAGACGATACAGCTGTTTTTGGCTCAATTTATTGCCCAAGCGACAGCCGCTGATGATGTCTTGCAACTCTTTTTTTGTCATAGTACCCCCGTTATGTTCTTGCTTAATAAATATACAAGAGAATTTTCAAAAACGTGGGTTTGGAGAGAAATTATTTTTTAAAGCGGTATATTCCCATGCTTTTTCTTAGGTAAATGCACCACCTTATTTTCAAGCATCGTAAAAGCCTTTATTAATTTGCGTCTTGTTTCGCTTGGCGCAATCACTTCATCAATAAAGCCTCGTGCTGCAGCCCGATAAGGATTGGCAAATTTTTCAGCATATTCACTTTCTTTTTCCAAAAGTTTTTCTACAGGATTTTCAGCTTCTGAAATTTCTTTTTTGAAAATGATTTCAGACGCTCCTTTTGCGCCCATCACAGCAATTTCAGCACCCAACCACGCATAATTCATATCAGCCCCGATGTGTTTTGAGTTCATCACGTCATACGCTCCGCCGTACGCTTTGCGGGTAATGACCGTCACACGGGGTACGGTGGCTTCGCTGAAAGCAAAAAGCAATTTTGCACCGTTGGTGATGATGCCGTGCCACTCTTGGTCTGTGCCCGGTAAAAACCCCGGTACATCTACCAAAACCAACAGGGGAATGTTGAAACAATCGCAAAACCTTACAAATCTTGCGCCTTTTTTAGAACTTTCAACATCTAAAACACCCGCCAAAGCCGCGGGTTGATTGGCAACGATTCCGATAGAACGACCCGCTAAACGGGCAAAACCGACCACTATATTTTCTGCATATTGCTCATGTATTTCAAAAAAAGAATCGGTATCCGTTATCCCATCTATTACTTCTCGCATATCGTAAGGCTGATTAGGGTTTTCGGGAACAATTTTACTCAATATGTCACGCATTTCATCCTTTATCTCATACTTATAGGGAGGGGGTCTCTCTTCGCAATTTTGGGGCATATACGAGAGGAGTTTTTTGATTTTTTCAATACAATCCAAGTCATTTGTCGCTGTCAAATGCGTAACACCTGATTTTGTCGCATGGGTTGAAGCACCGCCTAATTCTTCACTTGTTACGTTTTCATTGGTCACTGTTTTCACCACATTGGGTCCCGTTACGAACATGTAAGACGTGTGTTCAACCATTAAAATAAAATCGGTCATGGCAGGCGAATAGACTGCCCCGCCTGCACAGGGTCCCATTATCGCTGAAATCTGTGGAATTACGCCCGAAGACAAGACATTGCGGTAAAAAATATCGGCATAACCGCCCAGAGAATTAACGCCTTCTTGAATCCGTGCGCCGCCCGAATCGTTTAAACCAATGCACGGTGCGCCATTTTTCATCGCTAAATCCATGATTTTACAGATTTTTTCGGCATGCGTTTCAGAAAGAGAGCCGCCAAAAACGGTGAAATCTTGAGAGAAAACATAGACCATGCGCCCGTTTACCGTGCCATAACCCGTCACCACGCCATCACCATAATATTGCTCATTTTCAAGCCCAAAATCCACGCTACGATGCGTCACCAATTGCCCTATTTCTTCAAAACTGTTGGGGTCAAGCAAAAAATGGATACGCTCACGAGCAGAGAGTTTGCCTTTGGTGTGTTGGCTATCAAGGCGTTTTTGACCGCCGCCGAGCTTGGCTTGGTCTTGTTTATGGCGCAGTTCAGCGAGTCGCTTGTTCATAGAAATCGTTTTATTTGGTGAATGAAATGCAAATATATAGATTTCTATATTTGTTTTTATTTTTAGTCTATAAAATTAAAAATTTAGCGGCGTGTTGCTGGAAATAAAATAGGGTTCTTTAACAGCACTGTTAAAAAACCCTATTTTATAGATAAAAAAGCTACTTTAAGGTGTGGTTACTGAGGGGGTCGGAAACTCTACATTAAAATACACTTCTTCAATACTTAATTCAAAAGGTAGCGTTTTCAATGTCAAAATGCCTTCTGAAACCTCTTCACCTATTTCCCATTTGCCCTTTTCATTTTTATAAAACTGCTCGATGTTTTTCCCATCTTGAGAAATCAAAATATATTCAGTAAAAGTAGGAATATTACGGTAGGATTTAAATTTATCGCCTCTATCAAATTTTTCAGTTGAATCAGATAAAACCTCAATAATCAAACTGGGATTGACTAAAATATCTTTAAATTCATCATCAAAATTAGCCCGTCCTTCTACAATTTCAACATCGGGATAAAAATAATTTTTATTGGGTATATGACTGATAGTGCGCATATCTTGGGCATATACCAGATGTTTGGTGCGATTTTGACGCACTTGTAGATTCAAAATAAATCCAACATTGGATGTTATTAGATTGTGGTTGTTAGATGCTCCTGGCATAAAAATTAATTTGTGGTTAAAAAATTCATGTTTGCCGATTTTTTCACGCAGCCCATGGCGTTCCATTTTAAGGTAATCTTCGGCAGTTATTTTCCTTTTTTCTTGGATGGCAGTTGTCATTTGTTTTAATTTTTTTGTAAAAATACAGCTATTAATTTTAAAAATCAAATCTAAACCTTACTTTTGATTGAATTACACCATTAGAAACAAAACGTTTTTTAAACACAAAGAGACAAAGATTACAAAGTTATATGTTATGATGCCCTATTCTAATTGTCAACATATAACTCTGTGAAACCTCTGTGTGCCTCTGTGAGTAATTTTTCTCTCACAGAGGCACACAGAGGTTTCACAGAGTTACGTGTTGACAATTAGAATAGGGCATCATAACATATAACTTTGTAATCTTTGTCTCTTTGTGTTTAAAAATAAAACTACAATAATCCATTTTATAAAATCTCAATCTTAATCTGTTATGAGAAAATGTATATTCCTCTTTCTTATTCTGCTTTTCACTAAAATTCTCACAGCACAACCCAACGCTGCTATCAATCCCGATTTGTCCCGCTTTATGTGGTCAAGCCATTGGATTAGCTGCCCAAATGCACCTTTGCAGGAATATGGCGTCTATCATTTCAGAAAAACCTTTGAGGTGTTTGAAAAAAAAGATACGCCTTTTGTCGTGCATATTTCAGCCGATAACCGCTACAAATTTTATGTCAACGGCAAGGAGGTATGTAAAGGACCTGCTCGGAGTGATTTGCAGAATTGGCATTATGAAACATTGGATATTTCACCGTATTTGAAAAAGGGTAAAAACGTATTGGCAGCTTTGGTTTGGAATCAAGGCGAATACAAGCCGTTTGCCCAACACAGTGCCATGACGGCTTTTGTGGTGCAAGGAAATGACGTTTATACTGAGGGGGTCGTTAATAGCAACAAATCATGGAAAGCAGTGAAAAGCACCGCTTTTTCACCGTATTCTACGGATAATATGGCAAAATTGAGGTCATTTTTAGTCGTTGGTTGTGGTGATAAAATCAATGGTAAAATATATCCGTGGGGTTGGGAAACGGTGGATTTTGACGATTCTCAATGGTTATCAGCGCGAGAGTTGCAGCGTCCTTTGCCAGTGGGTTGCGGGTCGGGCGCAGATTGGCATTTGACACCCCGTACGGTTCCATTTTTCAAAGAAACAGAACAACGGTTTAAAGCTATCCGCAACGTGAGTTCTGATAAAAATTTGCCCATTGACTCTAATATACTGAGGGGGGGTAGTCCTATTGTTATTTTACCCAATTCGAGGGTGAAACTCTTGATTGACCAATCTTTTTTGACAGTCGGTTATCCCATTTTGAAAGTGAGTAAAGGCGAAGGGGCTTCTATACAAATAGAATATGCAGAGGCTTTGGTGGATAAAAAGAATGAAAAAGGGAATCGAAATGATGTAAAAGACAAAGAAATCAAGGGTTATACCGACCTGTTTTTACCCGATGGTGGTATAGATAGAACTTTCACAACGCTCTGGATTCGGACGTTTCGCTACGTGGAGTTGGATATAAAAACCAATGATAATGCTTTGATTATCAATGATTTTTACAATATTGTGTCCACCTACCCTTTTGAGGAAAAAGCATCCTTTTCAAGCAACGACGCTCAACTGTCTGATATTTGGAACGTCGGTTGGCGCACAGCTCGCCTTTGTGCAGGTGAAACGTATTTCGATTGTCCATATTATGAGCAATTGCAATACGTGGGTGATACCCGCATACAAGCCTTGATTTCACTTTATGTATCGGGCGATGATAGATTGGTGCGAAAAGCTTTGACCGATATTCACAATTCCCTGACGCCCGAGGGTTTGACTCAAAGCCGCTACCCGAGTTATCAAAAGCAAATGATACCGCCGTTTTCTTTGTTTTGGGTGTGTATGGTGCAAGATTATTGGTCGCTTCGCCAAGATGATGCGTTTTTGAAGCAATTTTTACCTGCTGTTCAGCAAGTTTTGGGTTGGTATGAAAAGCATATTGATACGTCCAAAACAATGTTAGGCGGTATGGCTTGGTGGAATTTTGTGGATTGGGCAAAACCCTGGGCGTGGGATGAAAAAATCAGTATGGGCGGTATGCCCGAAGGCGTACGAGATGGCAATTCTGCAACTTTGACGCTTCAATATGCCTATACTTTGCGTCAAATTGCCCCTGTTTTTGCTTATTTCGGTAAAAAAAACGAAGCTGATGCGTATCTCAAATTGGCAGATGAATTAGCTAATTCCACATATCAAAAGTGTTTTGATAAAGAAAAAGGCGTTATGGCAGACACGCCTGAAAAGCATTTTTATAGCCAGCATGTTTCTATCATGGCACTGTTAGCGGATGCTATTCCTAAAAATCAAGAGCAAGCGGTGTTACACAATATTTTAAAGGATACGAGCTTGATACAAGCCACTTTTTACTACCGTTTTTACCTCACGCAGGCTTTGAAAAAAACGGGTTTGGCGGATATGTATTACGCTCAACTGGCTCCGTGGCGCGATATGTTGAAAACAGGTTTGACTACTTTTGCTGAAAATCCAGAACCGACCCGCTCCGATTGCCACGCTTGGAGTGCCAGCCCCAATTACGATTTATTGGCAACCGTTTGTGGCATTATGCCTTCAAAAGCGGGTTTTTCAACAGTGAAAATACAACCTTCATTGGGTGAATTGAACAATATTCAAGGTAAAATGCCGCATCCATTGGGGATGATTGAAGTGAAATTTCAGAAAAAAAACAAGGTGGGTATTTTTGGCGATATTGTTTTACCGAAAGGTTTGACGGGTACATTTTTATGGCAGGGAAAAGAGGTTTTGTTGAAAGAAGGGTTTCAAATGGTTGATATGAACTAAAAAGGAAAAGTCAAAATAAAAGTTGCTGTAATTTTTCGTGGGCAATTGTAGAGACGTTGCAGTGCAACGTCTCTACGTGGTTCATTTTAACAAAGTTATTGAAAAAAATGCCCTATTGCA
>JAYUQN010000083.1:0-5867 GCA_043756725.1 Saprospiraceae bacterium | reverse complement strand
GCGATACGGTTTGGACAAAACAATATCCAGAACCAACAGATATTTTGAATGGTTTTGTAGAAGACAATGATGGAACGATATTTTGGCAGATAAATGATAAAACGAACGTGCAACCTATTCTGTGGGTTCTGAATCCTAATGGGAATGTCCTCAATACAATTAGAATATTGACAGGTTATGGATTTTATCGCTTAGAAAGATTGAAAGATGGGAACCTTGTAGCCTGTACCGCCCGTGAATTGGTAAAATTTAGAACGGACGGACGGGAGGTATGGACGATAATGCCAAAATTTTCAACTGAAAAAGACATTACCAATATTGTTGCAACTGAAGATGGCGGTGTGGCAGTTTTGGCTTATGGCTCGAATAGAGTTTTGAATGAAACCGAACTTTTGAAAGTAGATGCCAACGGCAATAAGCAATGGTCAAATAAAATGACCGAAGATATAGAAACAACACCGGGAACCGATTTTTCTTTATTTCTTCTTTTTAATTTGCAACAGACAAGTGACAAAGGCTATTTGTTGTGTGGACGTGTTGAAAACAGTAAAAACAGTATCAATAGAAAAAGTGGTTATTTGATACGCACCATCGGTAATGGCTTGGTTTATTCCAATATACTGAGGGGTAATGTAGCAAGTGATTTGAATAAAAATTGTAAAATTGATGCTGTTGATTTGCCTATCAGCAATTGGACGGTCAAAGCGGATGGCGGCGTTAATAAAATTTTCAATGCCACTACGGATGCTTTAGGCAATTACAATTTTCAGTTAGATTCGGGTCAGTATAAAATCAGTTTATTTACGCCTAACAATCTTTGGGAAGCTTGTTACAAGGATTCAATATTAAACATTAAAGGTTTTAATAAAATAGATACTTTTAATATTCCTGTAAAACCTGTTTTGACTTGTTCGGGCTTACGGGTGGATATTGGAACTCCCCTTTTGAGACGTTGTTTTGACAATATTTATACGGTAACTTATTGCAATAATGGCACGGCTCCTGTTCAAAATGCTTATGTTGAAGTGACTTTGGATACCCTTTTAGCTTTTCAAAATGCCACGTTTCCTGTGGCATCGGTAAAAGGGAGAACATATCGTTTCAATGTAGGTGATTTAGATATTTTGCAGTGCAAAAGTTTTAATTTTATAGCAAAAGTCAGTTGCGAGACCCCCTCAGTATTAGGTCGCACCGCTTGCACCGAAGCCCATATTTATCCCGATTCTATTTGCCCCACTTGGCGGGGTGCTAAAATGGAAGCATCTGGCAGATGTGATAGAGATAGTTTAAGATTCACTCTTCAAAACACTGGACAAACGACAACATCCACACCCATTAATTTTGTTGTTATCGAGGACGAAATAGTTTTTTTACAAGGAAGCAGAACATTTACCGCCGGACAAAGCCTCCCCTTCGCTTTCAAACCGAATGGTAAAACGTACCGATTTCAAGCCACGCAAGAAAGAGGCTATCCCACAAACCAATTGCTCGTAGCGGTAGCTGTAGAAGGCTGCGGGCGCAACACAAATGGCGATGTCAGCAAAGGCTTCGTCTTACAACTTCCAGAAGCGGATGGCGACCCGTTTGTGGATACCGATTGCCAAAGCATAGTGGGTTCATCTGAAAGCAATACAAAATTGGCTTTTCCGATGGGCTACTTCCAAAGGAATCCCGATGGAAAAACCGATCATTTAATAGAACCCAATACCGATCTGGAGTATATGATTCGCTTCCAAAACGTGGGAACCGATACGGCTTTCAACGTGGCTATTCGCGATACTTTGTCGGCTTTTCTTGAACCCACTTCTTTTGAAATGGGCGCAAGCAGCCACCCTTGTAAAGCAGAATTGGTAGGCGCAAATATACTGAAATTCACTTTTACGGCTGTCCGTTTACCGGATAGCACAACAAATGGGGCTGCCTCGCAGGGATTTATCAAGTTCCGCATCCGCCAAAAACCGAATTTAGTATTAGGCACTAAAATCTCGAACAAGGCAGTCCTGTATTTTGATTTCAATAAACCGATTGTAACAAGCAGTACATTCCATACGGTGGGCACAAATTTTCTCATTTCAGCGATAGTTGAAAAGCCAAAAACCGATGGCATACCGATTAAAGTATATCCAAATCCATTTACAGCATCTGCTGTATTTGAGTTGGAACAAACCGACACATTTACCCCCCTCTCCGTAGGAGTCCCTTCGGACAGTAAAAACAGCATTTTTAAGCTGTTTGATGCAACGGGTCGCTTAATACGCACTCAGCCTTTTGAGGGGTCTCAACTACGGTTTGAAAGAGAAAATCTATTGGGTGGAATGTACTTTTTTACAATTGAAAACAGTGGGAAACGAGGGAGTGGAAAACTGATTATTCAATAGTGATGGGTTTGCAAAGATTTACTAAATTTTTCAAATTTAGTAAATCTTTACCCCCCTCAGTATTTTTCGAATTTATTAATAAGATAGTCGTTCCAAAATTTTGGAACAGGTTTATAAAGCGTGAAGGTTATAAAAAACAAAGATACTTAAAATTTAAGAGATGAAAAATTTAATGGAAAGTCGGTATGCTTGGATGGGCGTACCGACTCTTTTTTTTTGCCGTAGCTACAGCAAAAAAAAAATCCAAGAGGCGCAAACCTCTTGGACATTATAAACAAATTAACCCATAAAATGGGTTAATTCCCCCTACATTTTAAGAAAGCGCATTATCAAATTGCGAGAATAGCTGCCTGTTGTGGTTATTTGATAAAACCCACTCGGCATTTCAGTACAATCGAAAATGATATTTTGTTCGCCTTTTACCAAACTACGTTTTTCTGTTTTTAAGGGTTGCCCATACATGTTGAAAAATACGAACTCCTGTTCGCGTTCCGTTAAGCTTGTAACAGAGACCTGTACAACATCCACAGTTGGGTTGGGTGTCACTTTCCACATGACAACTGGGATAAGCTGTGTAGGTTTGGCTTGCGTGAGGTAGCTTGTCGTGGGCTTATAAGGACATTTATTGATGATAGTGACCTCTTCCACATTTGAAATACAGCCTTTCACATCTTTTACAACAATCTGGTATTTGCCAGCCGATTGAGCAGTGAAACTATTACTCGTTTGATAAGAAGCACCACCGTCGCAACTGTATTTGTAGGGGCTTGAGCCACCTTTTACTTTTGTGACAGCAATAACACCATTGGCTTGATGCCCACATGAAATATCTTCTTTAATGATACAGAATGTAGGTGCGCCCGATTTTTCAATTCTCACATCACACACATGGCTGATACAGCCTTTGCTGTCTTTTACCCGAACTCTGTAAACAGCGGGCTTCAAACCTGTAAAGTTATTATCCGATTGCCATGTTGCGCCATTGTCTTTGCTGTATTTATAAGGTGCACCACTACCCCCTTTTACCTCAAAAGCCTTTATTGTTGCATCATTATAAACAAGGCAACTGGCATCTGTTTGTGACGTTTTAAAACTTATGGCTTTTGGCTGGTCTATTTTCACACTTTGCTTGTGCGATAAACACCAATTGACATCGCGTATTCTTACTATGTAAGTTTTAGCTTTCAGATTTGAAAACGTATTAGATGCTTGCCAACTACCGCCATCATCAGCACTGTAATAGTATGGGGATGTACCGCCCGTTGGAATAGCAGAGATTGTGATTTTACCATCTTTACCATCATAGCAAGTGACATCCGTTTTTGTTGTCGAATAATCAAGAGCAAAAGGTTGTTTCAACACCACAGTTTCTTTGTTAGACAAGCACCCGAGCCAATCTTTTGCAAAAACAATGTATGTGCCAGCCGCTAAGCCACTAAAATTAGAGCTTTTGTGAAATGTTACACCATTGTCAACGCTATATTGTTCAAAGCCACTTCCCCCTCTTGTACGTGTATGTATTTTACCATCTGTCCCCCCTTTACATTTGAGGTGTTCAACCACATCAAGGGTCAATTTTAAGGCTGGCGGGTTGGTAATTTTTAAGGATGCAAACAAATACTTACAACCATTACCATCTATTACTTCAATATTATAACTGCCTTCTTTTAAGTTACTAAAAGTATTGCTATTCTGAAAACTACCACCCGTTATCTTATATTGATAAGGTGCTGTACCACCTACGGGTGTAACGATGAGTTGCCCATCATTCGCATTATTACAAGTGATTTGTTTCATTTTTAAGGTAGGCTTCAACTCATCGGGTTGTTTAATAACCACCGTTTGGCTGGCAACACAATCAGACTCTGCTAATTTTACAACAATATTGTAGGATTTAGCAGAAAGCTCATCAAATATATTAGAGCGCTGAAAATCTGTACCACCATTGCGGCTGTATCTAAAATCACCTGATATGGAAGGGGTAATGACGATTTTACCATTTTTTTCACCATAACATTTCACATCTGTTTTTGTATAAGTGAAAGTGAAACCTGCACCATTTTTAACAATAACATCATCCGCGCCTTTACAGCCATTTTTATCCGTTACTTCCACAGAATAAGTCTTGGATTCTGAAACCGTTGTTGATTCTGTCAAAGCACCATTGCTCCAATTGTAAGATAAAGGAGGAACACCGCCTGTAACAACCGCTTTTAATGTTGTAGAACTGCCTGAACAAATTGAAACATCTGCCCCAGCATTCACGATTAAAGCAGGCGTAACGGTTAAGGTAATAATTGTAGCAGGTCCATAACACTTGAGAATATCCCCACTGTTACAAGAAGTGGATTCTATTTCGTGTGCATAAACTATTTGGGTAGTAGCGGTTTTATAGGTTCCTTCTGCATTGAGCGTCAGTTGGGTTCCGGGGGTCTGATTGGGTGTTGACCACAATTCTACGCTATGACCTGTTATTGAAGGGTTTATTTTCACCGAAGCACTACCGCAACCCTTAATATCCGTTCCAGATACTGAGGGGGCTATTTGTGGCACAGGTAAAACAGTCAAAACAACTTTAGCACCTGTGGAATAACAATCCCCTTCTTTTTCAAAAGCCCAAACCGTTTTACTCACTGTCGAAGGCAAAAGGCTGACATCGCCTTCGGGAGACATTGTGGATGCCAGCGGTGTTCCTGTTCTATCAGCATTATCGTACCACACAAACACTTTACCGGGAATAGAAGGTTGTCTTCTGGCTTTAGCAACCACTTGACCACACCCGCAAAAAGTACCTGTGCCCACATAAGGCGTTGGGAGCGAATTGGTGGATGAAACAACAATTTCATCAGAAGCACCACAACCATTGGCATCGTTAACAGTGACCGAATATATACCCGTCCCGACAGTAATTGTTGGCGCTGTGCTACCATTGCTCCAAAGATAGCTTGTAGCTGTGCCGCCAGTTACCAAAGGTTTCAGCTCAACAGTACCTGCACCACATATAGGTTTATCTTCACCTAAGCTAACTGTTAAGTTTGAGCCTTTTACTTCCACTTCCTTTGTTCCAGAGCAACCACCGGATACACCCGTAATTATAACAGCGTATTTTCCTAATATTGTAACATCTAAGGTAGATGTTACAATATTAGGAATAATGACACCGTCTTTAAGCCACAAGTAACCGTCTTGTGGAAGACCTCCAACGGCAGTAAGGGTTGTTTTAGGTGCATCACACAAGGATAAATTACCAATGATATCCGCAGGTTGCAAATTAGCAATATCTACCGTTTTACTAACAGAAGTGGTGCAACCTGTTGCTGGATTGGTTGCAACCACTGTATATGTGCCCGAAACATTGATAGGATTGCTGGCGAAAGCGGTACCACCTGTGCCATTGGGCGGCGGTTGTATGCCTTTATCCCACTGAAAAGTTGTGGTAGAAGTAGCGGCTTCTGCCACCAAAGCAAATTGATTCGGTGCACCACAAGC
>JAYUQN010000082.1:0-2266 GCA_043756725.1 Saprospiraceae bacterium | reverse complement strand
AAAAAGCGAATACTTTCTATGATTTGGTGTTTGCTTCGACGGTTTTATGGCTTATCAGCAGTGAAATGATACATTGGCTTGAACTGTATGAATATAACAACACTTATAAATTGGCTCTTAGTATTTTGTTTGGCGTATATGCCCTAAGTTTAATCGTTTTAGGCATTAATAAAAAGAAAAAGCATTTGCGATTAGCTGCAATGGGTCTATTTGGTTTTACTTTGTTGAAACTATTTTTATACGATTTAGCGAATTTAGAAACCATATCGAAAACCATTGTCATGGTATCGTTGGGTGTTTTACTGCTCATCATTTCATTTTTATACAACAAATATAAACAGGCACTTTTCGATGATGATGAAAAATAAAATTCTGTTTTTACTGTTTTTCTCCTTAATGAGCAAAATAGTATTTTGCCAAAAAGACTATAACTACCGTCGTGAAATAACGGGCATCACGGAGACGTGGCACCTTGTTTCGCTTTCTAATTCTATTGTTGGGCATTTGGAACGGTACAAAAGATTTAGAGACATGGACGACCTCCGAATTGTCGGTTTTACTGAGGGGGGCGATACCATTGAAGCGCCTTATATATTGAGGCGTAATACGGAAGAATTGAGAGCAGAAGACCTCGATTTTAAACTCTTAAATCAAACGTATAACGAAAGAGGTTTTTTTTATACTTTTGAAATACCTACCAATCATTCTATTAATACCATCAAATTGGATTTTGAAAACCGCAATTTCGATTGGAAAATAGATTTGGAAGGTAGTACCAATCAGAAAGAATGGTTCAGCATTTTGTCAAACTACCGTATTATGGCAATTGAAAATGAGTACACGTATTATGAATTTTCGACACTTCATTTTCCATTAGCACAATATCGTTTTTGGCGGGTATGTGTGAAAAGCGCTTTAAAACCCGATTTCATCAAAGCCCAATTAAATGAGGTTAAAAAAGAAGGAGGTAAGTATGAAAAGGTAAATATACAAAACATTGATATTCAACAAGATAAGCGTAAAAAGCAAACGCATATTGCGCTCAATTTGGGCACTATATCGCCTGCTTCTTATCTGAAAATTGAGATTGAGAACAAGATTGATTTTGTGCGCCCTTTCTCTTTACACTATACCGTTGACACAACTATAACGCCTATTTATTGGGAGACCGTTTTCTTAAACAACCTATCATCTTTAGAACAAAACGCGTTTCATTTTAACACAATAACCGCCCAGAAAATTGTTTTGACTATTGACAATCAAGACAATATTCCTTTGAAAATAGGAACCATTTCTCTGAAACATAACACGCCTGAATTGATTGCTCGTTTCACCGAAAAAGCGAAATATTACTTGGTTTATGGTAATAAAAATGCTTCACAACCGCATTACGACATTGAAAATTTTCAACAAAATATTCCCTCTAATCTTTCATCTGTAACACTTGGAAAGGAAGAAACCCTAATTGCCGCATCTATATTTTCTGAGCCGTTTTTTAAAAACAAATTGGCTCTTTGGGGTATTATGCTTATTATTATTGCAGGTTTGGGTTGGCAGACTTTGAAAATGATGAAAAAATACTGAGGGGGTATTTAGCGCATTAACGATATGTCACCATAAGCAATTTCCTCTTTTTGCGTTTCAAGATTGCTGTAACGGATAAGATAAACAAAGACATCATTGGGCAATATTTTACCATTGAAAGAGCCGTCCCACTCTGCATTTTCACCCATTTGTCTAAAAATCAATGCCCCCCAACGGTTATATATTTCTAAAGAAAGGAGTTTTATTTTAGGGCTTCGTACTTGAAAAAAATCGTTGTTACCATCACTATTGGGCGAAAAGACATTGGGAGCATCGAAAGGTCTTGATTCTTCAACCTTGTTTTTTACTAAAATTTGATAGTTGCATTCTATAAAACAGCCTGTTTCATGCGTTATTTTTGCTTTTATCAACACATTTTCACTTGTAAATACTGAGGGGGTATCGCAAGTGGTACAACTAACACTTTTTTGAGGTGTCCATTCATAACGCATGCCTTGAGCACAAGCTTTTAAGGAGATTGTATCTCCTACGGAAACCTTAAATGTTTGTTCGTTATTATTTTGTAAAATGGGTTTGGTATTAACTGTCAGATTCAATAAAAATGTGCTATCACAGCCTAACCTTCCTTTTACTTTCTCCGTGTAAACGCCACTTTTTGTAAAGGTTTTATTCAAAAACAGATAGCTTTCGCCTTCGCAGATTTTCGCTTCAATATTTTTAG
>JAYUQN010000081.1:0-2266 GCA_043756725.1 Saprospiraceae bacterium | reverse complement strand
AAAAACCCAATAGGATATTTGAGCGTTTTTCGGTGGAAGAAGGTTTGCCGCAAGGCAGTGGCTATTCCATGACCCAAGATTCAGAAGGGTTTATGTGGTTTGGCACGCAAGACGGTTTAGTCTGTTTTAACGGCTATCGTTTCCAAGTTTTCAGAACTCAATCAGACTCGGGACTGTTGGCTAACACGATGAATGATATACTCTGCGACCGTCAAGATAGGTTGTGGGTTGGCACACCGCAAGGCGTTAGTTTTAAAGACCGCACGCAAAAAACTTTCACCCCTTTTGCACCCTTGAAAGGGCGCAATATTCACCGCATTTTTGAAGACAAAAACAACCATTTGTGGGTTTTGACTTTCGATAAAGGCTTGTTTCATATTTCACCTGATAGAAAAACCATTAAAAACCTTTTCGCAGAAGGCGACTATGCCAAACGCATGATTGACATTACGGAAAGCCCCAATGGTCAATTATGGCTGGCTTTACGCACCGCTATTGGCAAATATGACCCTCAAAAGCAAGATTTTACCCTTTATAACTTGCCTCAATTGTTTGGTAAAACGGATAAAGACATGACCATTCGGTGTCTTGAAGCAGATGCCTTTGGCAATTTGTGGGTAGGTGGCTTCGACAATGGTATCATGGTCTTTGATGCCCAATTTTTACCCCCCTCTCCGAAAGGAGTCCTATGGACAGTATCTGACTCTTCAAAACAGGTGTTGCCAAATTACAAAACATACATGACGGATAATAACAATTCCAACACCTTAACGAGCAATTCTATTACTGAAATTTTTCGCGCTCGAAACGGCGATATGTGGATGGGTACAAAAGAAGGTTTGACAATTTATCGCTCAAAAGACAATCGTTTCGACCGCTACCAACACCGTGATGATGTGCCTCATAGTATTAGTGCAAATTTCATCATTAGCATTTTTCAAGACCGTCAAGGCTTGTTTTGGGTCGGTACAAGTGGTGGTGGTTTTGTGAAATATGACCCTGCCCGCAATCGGTTTGATTGGCTGCGACAATTAGCCACCGACAAAACACCGCTTGTGGATAATATGATTTACAGTATCCATAAAATGCCCGATGGCACGCTCTATTTTGGAACCCAAAGCAATGGTCTGGTGGCATTGCAAAACAATGGACAATACACCGTTTATAGAAAAGATGAAGCCCATCAAAATGCTTTATTCAACAACACGATTTATGGCATGGCGGATGATGGCATGGGGCGATTGTGGCTTGCTACACTGGGAGGTTTGATGCGCTTTGATACCCGAACCAAACAAATTAAGGCTTTTACTTTGACTAAAGAAGCCCCTACTGCCCGTCTATTTTCAATAATCAAACTAAAAAATCATAATGTTTTATTAGCCAGTGGTCAAAAAGGCTTAGCACAATTTGATTTAACCACGGAAAAATGGCTACCCCGGGAGCGTTCAAAAGTCAGTAATGCTAAGGGGGTATTTTCACCTGAAATCCTAACCGCCCGTTGCCTCTTTGAAGATACGGATGAAAAAATATGGTTGGGCACAGATGGCAAAGGCTTGGGTTTGCTGGATTGGAAAACCCAACAAGTACAATTATTTCCCATGCCTGCGCCCACTGTTCGGTCTGTTATAGCGGCTACCGACAGTTTGTTATGGATTGGAACAGACAACGGTTTGGTCTTGTTTGATAAAACCCATTTTACCATAAAAAAACACTATGGTGTGAAAGAGGGTTTGCCTAATGAATTGATTTACAGCCTTTTATACGATACGGACAACAATCTCTGGATAGCTACCAACAAAGGTTTGGCACGGCTGAATACAGATTTAAAGACTTTTTCCCTGTTCGATGTCCAAGATGGTTTGCAAAGCAACGAGTTTAATACCAATGCTGCTTTTAAAGCCAATGACGGGCGTTTGTTTTTTGGGGGCATCAACGGTGTCACAGCGTTTTATAATCAAGATATTACGAGTAATGCCTATAAACCGCCTGTGCGTATCACAGGATTTAAAATTTTTAACAAAGATTATCCTTTCGATGAAAATCAAAAATTAGATTTAGACTATCGGCAAAATTTTTTCACCCTCGAATTTGCCGCGCTCAATTATTCTTTGACCGCTAAAAATAGTTATATGTATCAATTGGAAGGTGTTGACCCCGATTGGGTCTTTGCGGGTACACGCAACACATCCAGCTATACCAATATTGAAAGTGGGGATTACACTTTCAAAGTGCGGGCAACGAATAATGATGGCTTATGGAGCGACCA
>JAYUQN010000080.1:0-2268 GCA_043756725.1 Saprospiraceae bacterium | reverse complement strand
CGATAAAACGCTTGATTTCATAGAAAGTTGTATCGTTTTTTTCATCGCTCACCTGTTCCGTATAGTCCAAACCATAAAAGGTTTGTTGTGGTAAAATAAAAACACCTTTGATGTCCGTATCAGAATGAGCAAGGTTTGTACCGTAGGCTTTGCTGCCACTGATGCAGCGAAGGAGTTGCAACTGGGGTTGCTTTTCGAGCGTTTGTAAAGTCATATTTTATTTTTTCAAACCTCCTGAAACACCGCTTGCCTAAAAAGCGCGTCTAAACTCGTTGTTTCACCTTTAAAAGCATGAAAATCGCGCGCCACTTCTTCACATTCGAACAGGCTTTGATAAATAAAATCATTGAGCGCACGCACTTTTTCAACTCGATATTTTTCATCGGCTTCTGCCTTGATATTCAAGAGTTTATCCACTGTTTTAGCCAATTCAGAGGGTAAAAATAAGCGCAATTGGTCAAACGCCATAGGCGGCATTTCCCGTTTTTCAGCAATCCACAAAGCCGCTAAAATAGGGCGTAGGGCATAAAAATATTTTTTCAGCCGCACCGTATCGCCTTGCAATTCTTTTTCAAAACAAGACCGTGTCATACTCAAGTAATGGTGCATGCCTGCCCGAAGTGAAAAATGTTGTGGAATCAACGCCATAATGCTCTCATAAAAAGTCTCGTCTTTTTGATATACAAGGGGCGATTGCAACCACTCGTACAAAGCCGCGTTGGAGCCCCGAAATAACCGCAATGCCTTTCGCAAATCCCAACCATTAATATCGAGTAAGTCATTGATATCCAATTCGATAACATCCGTTTTATCGTCAATGCTGAGATAATATTCGGGTGGGTGGACATACACAAAGCGGACATCGTAATCGCTATCGGGTGAAGCAAAACCCCATGCCCGACTGCCAGATTCACAGGCATACAGGATGCGAATATCGTATTCCTGTTCAATTTCTGCTAATTTTAGTTTAATGCTGCTATCCATAATGTTATTATTTGAGACTGTAAATCTACGTCTTTTTTTATTTTATGTAAAGGGTATTTTACTAATTACAACATATTTAAATACCCCCTCAGTATTTTCGCTAATTTTCTATTTTTTTTACCCTATTAGGTACAAATTAGAGAACGTTAATCTACATTTGTTTCTATTAAAAAATTAAATACTTCATCTATGAAAAATTACTTTTTACTCTCCCTACTTTTACTCTCAGCCTTCGCTGTTTCTGCCCAACGCAAATCCCTTTTCAACGGTAAAGACCTAACAGGTTGGACCATCAACGGCACTGAAAAATGGTATGTCGAAAACGGTGAAATGGTGTGCGAAAGTGGACCCGACAAAAAATATGGTTATCTTTCAACAACGCAAAACTATAAAAATTTTGAATTGACGCTACAATTTAAACAAGAAGCCAATGGCAATAGCGGTGTTTTTTTTCGTTCCAGCATTGATGGTGTGAAAATAAGCGGTTGGCAGGTAGAAGTTGCGCCTTTAAATCATAGCACAGGTGGCATTTATGAATCTTATGGACGGGGTTGGTTGATAAAACCCACAGCCGAAGGTGAAAAAGCTTTAAAAATTGACAAATGGAATAAGTTGAAAATAAAAGTGGTGGGCGATGAAGTCACCACTTGGCTCAATGGAAAGCAGATGATTTATTTTAAAGATGAAAAAATTGGCAAAGGTGAAGGCTTTATTGCTTTGCAAATTCACGATGGCGGAGGTATCAAAGTAAGGTGGCGCAAGTTTAAAATAAAAGAGTTGAAATAACATATATATCATGGCAAAAGAGAAAAAAATCAAAATGCGCAGCCAAGATTGGTTTGGCAAAGACGGCAAAGACGGTTTCATATACCGCAGTTGGATAAAAAATCAAGGTTGGCCCGCCCACCAATTTAAGGGTAAACCTGTTATCGGTATCTGCAACACGTGGTCGGAAGTCACGCCTTGCAATGGGCATTTTAGGGAATTGGCGCAGGTGGTGAAAAATGGCGTGTATGAAGCAGGCGGCTTCCCTTTAGAGTTTCCTGTTATGTCGCTTGGCGAAACGCTCATACGCCCCACAGCCATGTTGTATCGCAACTTGGCATCCATGACGGTTGAAGAAAGTATTCGTGGCAATCCGTTTGATGCCATCGTGCTTTTGACGGGCTGCGATAAAACCACGCCTTCACTCATTATGGGTGCGGCAAGTGTTGATTTGCCTACCATCGTCGTCACAGGCGGTCCGATGCTCAATGGGCGTTTTCAAGGACGTGTTATTGGCTC
>JAYUQN010000079.1:0-2269 GCA_043756725.1 Saprospiraceae bacterium | reverse complement strand
CCATCATATTGCCCTCTATTGTATTGAAAACGGCGTATATCTGTCCATGTTTCTACGTGATTCCATCCCCAATCAGCAATATACTTTTGATTTAAAATACTTCTCATTGTCAAACTATCTTTTGAGATAGGTACTATTCGGGTATTCGCAAGCATGGCGGTTTTTGTAGCGGCTGCTATAAGTGGTGTTGTTGCAGGGTTTAGTGTTGCATAAGTATTGATAAAATCAACGTGTTCGCCAATGGCTTTTTTATAATCCACTAAAGCAGCAGTTTTGTCGCCTTTCCTAAAATTAGCTTCTGCTCTGATAAAAGAAATTTCAAAAGAAGTCATTATCGGAAAAGGTGCATTATCGGCAAAAATATAGCGTCCTCTGTTACCTGTTAGTGGAAAACTTGTTGTTGTACCCCACATATTAAATACATTAGATGCAACACCATTGCCAGGTTCACCACCTCTTACAATTGAATCGGTAGCGGCAATAGAAAACATCGAGGCAGACCGAGGGTCACGAACACCGAATGTGGCTATATTCGTTCCATTCATAAGACTTGCTACGAAACCTGAAATACGAAATGCCAACATATTTTGACGCAAAGTGCCGTAGAAATTAGAATTGTTAGATAAAGTGGCTTCAAACGGAACAAGGGCATTATCTGTTGCTACTTTCATGGAGGAATCACAGGCAGCTATGACCGCATTTGGGTCATAAGTGCTTTTAGCAGTCAAGTGGCTTAAATTACGTGCTCTAACACCCCACACAAACCGCCGCCATCTGGCAGCATCCCCTCTAAAAAACTGGTCTGCATTTGCTAAGTTTCTATCCGCAACTGATGGTAAGTTTAGATAGAATAAAGCGGAATCACACATTTTGCGAACATGCGTATAAACCTTTTCTTGTGAGTCGAAAGCATAAGATGTTTTCTCTTGAAAGGCTTCATCCAAAATGACCTCTCCGTGATAATCGGTCAGTGTTTGCCAACTCCAAGCTCTTAGGGCATATCCAATACCTGCATATATATTCTTTCCAGAACCTATGGCAGTATCAATCATAACTTGGACATTTTTACCAATAGCCCAATAGTGGTTTCTCCAAATTTCACCACCAGCATCTGACCCCGCAACATAACCATGTCTATCCCAAAAATTGCCTGCACCAGGGTCTGCCCAGTTTTGAGTGTAACGTCCAATGAAACGGGAATCAAACTGAATAGCCGATGCCATTTGTTGAATCATTGGTGGTAATAAAACATGAGGGGGCACATCTGATTCGTAAGGATAATTAGGATTTTCATTGACATCCAAATAGTCATTACAACCTGATGCTATGCCCCAAAAGAGAAAGCCAAAAAGTATATATTTAATATTCTTCATTTTTATTATTTAGATTTAAGACCCCTCAGTATTTTTATATAAATAAATAACTGATTGATTTTTAATAAATATTTTTCAGTTTATGTATTAAAATCCTATTGAAACACCGAAGTTGAATGTTCTTGGAGATGGTAAAACACCAAAGTCAAAGCCTGTGGCATTTAAGCCCGGTACACCTGCCGTTAAGCCATTCACATTAGGGTCAGCACCAGTATAGTTAGAGATTAATAATAAATCAGTACCACTTACATAAATGCTTGCATCGCGCATTATTTTCCATTTTTTTATTAATGTACTTGGTATTCTATAAGAAATGCGTGCATCACGTAAGCGTAACCAATTAATATCTTTTTCTATGAATGACTCCTCGGCTACATTATATGCCCCTCTGCCATAAAAATAAGGCACAATCTCAATATTGTTACGAGTTGGATTCTCTGAATTTTCAAAGCCATCTCTAAGAACGCCGTTGTAAACAATAGCTTTTTCACGGTCAATTTGCTTCGGATGTAAGCCAAATTGCCATAAAAATTGAGCGGTACCATTGAATATATCGCCACCTTTCCGAACATCCATTGTGAATGACAAGTCCACCGATTTATAACGGAATTTATTGACCAAACCTAAAATGAAATCTGGATTACGGTCACCAATTGGATAAAAATTAGCATCCACCAAAGGCTGCCCTGTTAGTGGATTGATTAAAATATCTCCTTTCGGATTTCTAAAATAGCGATAACCCCCAATAAGTGAAATATTACTGCTGCCTTCATATCCATATCGCTTAATCAAATTGTCTTGAAAAATACTGGCTCGAGCGTTGCCAAATAACCAAGTATCAGAATTATAAAACTCTGGAATGTTTGATGGTAGTCCAGAAAATGTACCGTTACCTT
>JAYUQN010000078.1:0-5888 GCA_043756725.1 Saprospiraceae bacterium | reverse complement strand
AATCAATGTTTAGTGAAACCTTTGAAATGGAAATTTACAGGCTTTGATAGAAAAGCCGCTTGATTTTTACCTATTTATTTAGGGCTTCTTGCAGTAGTGATAGTTTTATAGATGTTTATGTCAATTCTTCTTTAGAAACTTGTGAAAAACGTGATGTC
The DNA here is from genome assembly GCA_043756725.1 of Saprospiraceae bacterium. Lineage (GTDB taxonomy): Bacteria > Bacteroidota > Bacteroidia > Chitinophagales > Saprospiraceae > JAAFJT01. The sequence goes on along the minus strand of JAYUQN010000078.1, from coordinate 5,730 downwards.
AAGGGACTATATGCTAAAGCAAGAAATGGTGAAATTAAAAATTTTACTGGCGTAAGTTCGCCTTATGAAGTACCAAACTGTTCGGATATTGAGGTTAATACTGAAAAGGAAAGCTTAGATGTTTGTTTGGAGAAATTAATGGATAATATATCTAAAAAAATATGATAAAGATTACATAAAAAAGATTGGGTGACAATCGCTTAAAATCAAAGCAAAAAGGCTCGATTTCCTAAAAATCGAGCCTTTTTGCATTTCAAAAACAAGCAAACAAAAAGGGCAAAGTCTATAAAAAAACAGACTTTACCCCCAACTTTATGCCATGAAAAAGCTTTGCAAAACAAAATTAAGTATTTGATTCGAGTGAATCTCGATTTTTCGATAAAAAGTGAAAAAAAAATTGCAAAAACTTTAAATATTCTTTTTAATCAGTTCTGAACACCTTGTACTAAAAGCGACACTTCATTGTTCAAAACCTCAATAAACCCTTTTTCAATCGTGAATTTCATTTTTTCACCATTGTCTTTCACTATCGTGATAGCGCCTTTGCTCAATGAGGACACAATGGCAGCATGGTTTTTCAAAACTTGAAATTGTCCTGCCGTTCCGGGAACTTTAACAGACGTTATTCCTCCTTTGAAAATCTCCTTATCGGGCGTTAAAACTGTTATATTCATCTTTATGAGTTTTGGGTTATGAGTTATGAGTTATGAGTTGGAGTACAATACTCATAACTCATAACTCACAACTCATAACTATTTACGCATTGGCTTCCGCCAACAATTTTTTACCTTTAGCTATGGCATCATCAATAGAACCAACAAGGTTGAATGCCGCTTCTGGATATTCATCTACCTCACCGTCCATAATCATATTGAAACCACGAATCGTTTCTTCGATGGGTACTAATACGCCTTTCATACCTGTAAACTGCTCCGCTACGTGGAACGGTTGAGACAAGAAACGTTGTACACGCCGTGCGCGAGAAACGACCAATTTATCTTCTTCCGACAATTCCTCCAAACCTAAGATGGCAATGATATCTTGCAACTCATTATAACGTTGCAATGTACTTTTTACACGTTGAGCACAATCATAGTGCGCATCGCCCAAAGTTTTGCGGTCAAGGATACGACTTGTGGATTCTAATGGATTCACTGCAGGATAGATACCCAAAGAAGCAATTTTACGGTCAAGTACCGTTGTTGCATCCAAGTGAGCAAAAGTCGTTGCAGGAGCAGGGTCAGTCAAGTCATCCGCAGGTACATAAACCGCTTGAACAGATGTGATAGAGCCACGCTTAGTTGACGTGATACGCTCTTGCATCAAACCCATTTCAGTAGCAAGAGTTGGTTGATAACCTACCGCCGAAGGCATACGACCCAAAAGAGCCGATACTTCAGAACCCGCTTGTGTGAAACGGAAAATATTATCAATAAAGAATAAGATGTCACGACCGCCATTAGGGTCAGTCAAATCTCCATCACGGAAATATTCTGCCATTGTCAAACCTGAAAGTGCAACCCTTGCACGGGCTCCCGGTGGCTCATTCATCTGACCAAACACAAGCGTTGCTTGCGATTCTGCCAAAGCTTTTTTATCTACTTTAGATAAGTCCCAACCGCCTTCTTCCATCGAGTGCTTGAATTCCTCACCATATTTGATAACGTTTGATTCAATCATCTCACGCAACAAGTCATTTCCTTCACGTGTGCGCTCGCCTACGCCTGCAAAAACAGACATACCGTCATAACCTTTAGCGATATTGTTGATAAGCTCCATGATAAGGACCGTTTTACCCACACCTGCACCGCCGAAGAGACCAATTTTACCCCCTTTTGAGTAAGGTTCAATCAAGTCAATCACTTTGATACCTGTGAAAAGCACCTCCGTTTCAGTAGAAAGTTGCTCATAAGTGGGCGGTTTGCGGTGGATAGAGTAAGCAGTTGTTCCTTTTTCAACTTTACCGATACCGTCAATAGCTTCGCCAATAACATTGAAAAGACGACCCCGAATTTGCTGACCCGTCGGCATTGAAATTTGGTTACCCAAGTCAATAACTTCCATGCCGCGCGTAAGACCGTCTGTTGCGTCCATCGCAATAGTCCGTACAGCATCTTCACCTAAGTGACGTTGCACTTCCAAAATCAACTCCTCGCCATTTGGTTTTTTTATGACCAAAGCGTTGAGGATTTCGGGCAATTTTGACCCTTCGCCTGAAAAACTAACATCAACGACCGCGCCGATGATTTGTTTGATACGACCGATATTTGCCATTTTTATATAACGTATTTAATTATCTATATGTGTTTTCGCAAAAACTCCGCAAATGTAGAGGTTTTTCGGATTTTACCAAAGAAAAAAGTAAAATTTCGCTAAATCATTTTACACTTTATCCAAAGCTGTTTTCAAATCTTCTATCAAATCTTCCACATCTTCAATGCCAACGGACAAGCGTATCAACGAATCCGTCAAACCCACTTTCAACCGCTCTTCTTTTGGAATAGACGCATGCGTCATGCTCGCAGGATGCCCGATGAGTGACTCTACGCCGCCGAGAGATTCTGCCAAACTGAAAAGGTGCGTACCACTTAAAATTTTATTAGCATCTTCTAAACGTCCTCCTTTAATGTCAAAACTAACCATAGCCCCAAACATCCGCATTTGTTTTTTAGCCACTTTGTGATTCGGATGCGTTTTAAAGCCCGGATAATTAACGGTATCTACTTTAGGGTGTGATTTTAAAAATTCTGCAATTTTTTCAGCATTGTTACACGCTTCACGCACCCGTATGTGCAAGGTTTTTATACCCCTCAGTATCAAGAAGCAATCTTGCGGACCGGGCACTGCACCACAAGCATTTTGAAGAAAATGTAATTGTTGCGATAATGCTAAATCATTGACTATCAAGCAGCCATGCACCACGTCTGAGTGACCACCCAAGTATTTTGTAGCGGAGTGTAAAACAATATCTGCGCCCCAATCCAAAGGATTTTGTAGATAAGGCGAAGCAAACGTATTATCCACGCAAGTCATTACGCCTTTTTGCTTGGCAATACTACACAGAGCTTCAATATCCACAATATTGAGCATAGGGTTAGTTGGCGTTTCAATCCACATCAATTTTGTGTTTTTTGTAATCGCTTTAGCTACATTTTTGGGGTTCGACATATCCACAAACCGAGCTTTGATACCAAATTGGGCATATACGCGAACCATTTGCCGATACGAACCACCATATAAATCATTGCAACTTACGATTTCATCACCCGATTTTAGGAGTTTCATAACCGCATCTTGCGCTGCTAATCCTGATGCAAAGCAGATTGCATCCATTCCATTCTCCAAAGCCGCTAAGTTTTTTTCTAAAACATGGCGCGTAGGGTTTTGAGTGCGGGCATATTCATAGCCTTTATGGTCACCGGGAGCGGTTTGCACATAAGTAGAAGTTTGAAAAATAGGGGTCATTATTGCGCCCGTTGAAGGGTCAGGCTCGATACCCGCGTGAATGGCTTTTGTTCCGAATTTCATAGATGGAATTTTTTACTAAATTAAGTAGTATAAATCCTGAATTCGTAAATTCGGGATTTTTGCAAATTGAGCGCAAATTTCACTTTTATTATAGTAAAAAGCAAGTTTATACTGAGGGGGGTAATTTTAGCCGTAGCTCGGACTTCAGTCCGTGAATGATTAAACAGCAAATTAATATTGTAGATTCGTACTCTTAAAATTTAGATTTAGAGCATAGTCGCGGACTGAAGTCCGCGGTACGATTAATTTTTAAACAAAGAAGGATGCTGTTCGTCAAAATCAGTGGCATCTTGATAAGCTTTTGCGAGTTTCAATATTGTCGCTTCATCAAAATAATTGCCTAAAAAAGTAATACTTAACGGGCGATTATCTCTGAAACCATTGGGCACAACGACCACAGGGTGTCCTGTCAGATTCGTAATTTGCAATTGGTTTAGCCCAAAATTGGTTGTAACAATGGCATCATACGCCGAAATAATAGCGTTGATTTCCTCAATCATTTTTGTTCGTAAGCGATTAGCATTTACATAATCAACGGCGGTTAAAAACCTTGCAGCCCGAAAATTATTGGGCCAGGCATTTTTAGATTGCACAGTTAGTTCATCATCAAGGTTTGTACGCGTCAACTCATCAAAAGCGGCGGCACATTCGCCCATTAAAATGATATCAATAATTTTAGGAGGCACAGTTGTTTTGAAATCTATGGGTATCAGTTTCACTCCTAATTTTTCAAGCGTTTTCAAAGTCAACCATTCAGGACGCTCTCGATTCATCGTATCAAAAAGCGCTTTTGGGTAGCCGATTTTCATCGTGTTAATAGGTCTCACTTTGTTCCACATAAAAGGCATATTTGTTTTGACCGTTTTATCTTTTTCATTCACATTCCCATATTGGTCGCCTCTTATAGCATCCAAAACAATAGCCGCATCTTCTGCATAGCGCGTAAGAGGTCCCAATTTATCTAAACTCCAGCACAATGTCATAGCTCCGTAACGACTCACCCGCCCAAACGTAGGACGCAAACCCGTTGCGCCACATTCAGTGGAGGGTGAAACAATTGAGCCTAATGTTTCAGAACCAATGGCAAAAGGAACAAGACCCGCAACCACTGCTGAAGCCGACCCCGCTGATGAACCGCTTGAACCCCTCAGTAAATTCCACGGATTTTTAGTTTTACCACCATACCAAATATCGCCCATTGCGAGTGCACCCAAAGTCAATTTTACAACCATCACCGCACCCGCTTTTTCCAATTGTTCAACCACTGTTGCCGTTTGGTCAATGGTTTGGTTTTTATAAGGCGCTGCCCCCCACGTGGTTTTAGTGCCTTTCACCGCCAAAAGGTCTTTAATACCGTAAGGAATGCCGTGCAAAATGCCTCGATATTGCTTTTTAGCAATTTCAGCATCCGCTTGTTTGGCTTGCGCTAAGGCTCTTTCCTCTTGCAATGAAATAACGCATTGAAGCGTATCGCCATAACGTTTCAGTCGTTCGATGAAAAATTGAGTCAATTCAACCGACGTAATTTTTTTATATTTTATCAAACCTGCCAATTGTCGGATAGAGTAAAACGCTAAATCTGCTTTATTTTTAGGCAATTCTACATTTTTAGGAATATCCCAATCGTTTTTAACTCCTGCCTTCATGGTCATATAGCGGGGTCGAAAATCCGTTGGAATAGGGTCAAAATACAAGGCTGGTGTTACCCAATTATCCAAATGCTGGCTCTGAACCGCTTTTTGTGATAGCAGATTGTCCATCACTTCGGCAGTCATAGAATCTCGCTCGGCGTCGGTGAATTCGATGCCTGTTAGTTTTTGAGCGGTGGCTAAATCCTCTTTTGTGATTTTGGATTGTGCAATAGCGTAGCCTTGACAAAGGAAAATAAGAAAGAGCAGAGTGAAATTTTTATTCATCATTTTTTTAATTTGAATTAAGCTTTTTTAACTTGAATTAGGATGAATAGGATTAGAAGGATTTAATAGGATTTTAGTTGTTGACTTACGCGCTGTCAACATCTAAAATCCTATTAAATCCTTCTAATCCTATTCATCCTAATTCAAGTAAAAAAAAATACCGTTATTTGCATAAAAATAATAAAGATATGACCATTGAAGGCAATCTCATTGATATTCGGCAAAAAGCGATTTATGCTGCCAAAGTTACCATTTTTAACGGTAAAATTGAGCGTATTGAGCGCAT
>JAYUQN010000077.1:0-2271 GCA_043756725.1 Saprospiraceae bacterium | reverse complement strand
TCACGGATTGAAAATAATGCCTCGGATATTCGTTTATCAACGTTAATTCGGATTATTAATCAAGGATTCGGTGGAAAATTGCTTGTTTCTCTCGATATAGTTGCTTGAAGAACCAGCTTGCCAAGAGTCTACTCGCCAGATTCTCCACAACCGCCGCCTCCCCTCCTATTAGCCGTTCTCTGAACCGCGTTACCTATCAAAAAAAAGCACCCCTCAGTAAAAAAGCAAAAGTCCTGCAATATTTATGTTGCAGGACTTTTTGAATGAGAATAGGTCAGTTCCTACTGAAGGACAAAAGAAGTCGATAAAATTTAGACTAATACCCCCTCAGTATTTCGTTGCAATTATCATTAAAAAGTGTATTTTTGTGAAAAGAAACGGTTTAAATTTGAAAAAAATATACTTTTCCTATTAAAACGAATCCTAAAAATAACAAAAATGATACGAAAAATCACAGCTTTAGTCCTTGTATTGATAGTGGAAATCACTTTATTGTCCACTATGGAAGCCAAAAGCCTCCAATTGAAAAAAAACATAACTGGCACGGGTTTGTCTCCCAAATCGGTGGTGCATGCGGGTAAAGGTTTGTTTTTTGCTCAAAATATGATGTACAACCATAATATTTCTGTTTATAATAGAAATTTTGAAAGGGTTAAAATCATTAACGATGCGGTTGATTTAAGCAAATTTGGCATTAAAGGGCATGCAGGTTTGCTTATGGGTGCACCCGTTGAGTGCGCTTTTTCACACAATGGCTTGTTTGCTTGGGTATCGAACTACCAAATGTATGGCAAAGGTTTTAAAAATGCGGGGGAAGATAATTGCAGAACAAGCAATGGCTACGACCATAGTTATTTGTATAAAATTAATACTAAATCCCTTGCCATAGAAGATGTGGTGCAAGTGGGAGCCGTGCCTAAATATGTGGCAACAACACCCGATTCTCGTTATGTATTGGTCAGCAATTGGTGCAGTGGCGATGTCACGATCATAGATAGTCAATTAGGGCAAGCCGTTAGAAGTGTGCTTTTAGGCGCACATCCACGCGGTATTGTGGTGGATAGCCATTCGGAACAGGCGTATGTGGCAGTTATGGGGTCTAATAAAATTGGGATTATTGATTTAAAAGATTTTTCAGTCAGTTGGATTACAAACGTCGGTAGCACACCCCGCCATCTGTGCATTTCACCTGATAATAAATATTTATACGTCACGCTGAATAGCGAAGGCAAAGTAGCAAAAATTGATTTGAATACCAGCAAAGTGGTTGCGAAAGTAAGCACGGGCAGAGCACCCCGCAGCATGGCTATGTTGGGCGATGGTGCTTATTTGTATGTTGTTAATTATTTGAGCAACACGCTCAGTAAAGTAAGGGCTGCCGATATGAAAGTGATGGAAACCATTGCCACGAAGGACAAACCTATTGGCGTGACGACAGATGCCGAAGCCCAAACAATTTGGGTGGCTTGCTATTCAGGCAATATTATGGTTTTTCATGATAATGATTTAAATCCTACGGCTCTCGCAGGTTCATACAAACCTAATGATGTATTCAATTACAATTCCAAAATTACGCCTGTGACAGCACCCCTTCCACTTGTCCAAACGACTATAAAACCCAAAAACAGTTTACCAAATCCCCTTATTAATTCCAACATCAATAAGAAACTTATAACAGCCACGCCGCCTACTAAAATCCTTACGAAGCCACAGCCAACAACACCCAGCCCTACCGCCAAAACTGTTCAAAAAAATGGCTATTATATTATCATAGAAAGTAGTACAAGCCGCGTTAAAGCAGAACAATCCTTAAAACAATGGAAAGCGCAAGGTGCAACAAATGTCCAAATTGTCGTTGCTAACAATCTTTATCGCATTGCGAGCCATTATTATAAAACTAAAGCGGAGGCAAATAAAGCGGTGGTGCAAGTGAAAGCGAAATATAAATCATCCGCTTGGATTTTGGAACATTCGTAATTTGACGATAGTATTTTCATATTGAAATTTGAACAACACCCCCCCCCTCAGTATTTCCTTGTTTTCGAGCATGATTGTCTTTAAAAAAGCTATTTTTTCTTTTTATTCAGTAAAAAAGCTGCATCTGAATCAATAGCAACGATGCCTTGCGGATGATTTTTAACAATACTGGCAGGTGTACTAAACTCCAATGCCATTAAGCTATGGATTTTTACCGAGGTTTGCGTAGAGACGTTGCACTGCAACGTCTTAGGGTTAAGCAAATTACCCACAACTAAGACGTTGCAGTGCAAC
>JAYUQN010000076.1:0-17087 GCA_043756725.1 Saprospiraceae bacterium | reverse complement strand
TTTATACGAATCGGGTTTGAAATTTTTTAGAGATTTTGAAAAATTCAAACGGTATGGTTGGCGAGAAGGGTTGAATGAATGATAAATGATGAACCCCCGACCCCAGAGGGGAGTACATTGCGAAGTAGTTTGATTTTTGCAACTACTTCGCAATGTACTCCCCTCTGGGGTCGGGGGTTCATCATTTTATTAAATATATTCATTCAACCCTTCTCGCCAACCATACCGTTTGAATTTTTCAAAATCTCTAAAAAATTTCAAACCCGATTCGTATAAACTGAAAACACGTTCAAAACTCCACACTTCAGTCCATGATTTTATATCGCCTTCAAATTGATACAACTTTCTGATGCGCTCTATTTTATTGATTTCAGACACAATAACCACTTTGCGTGCCCCATGCTGTTTGGCTAATTTCAACGCATCTTTATCTTTTTCAACCACACCATGATGGCTCACTTCTATGGCTAAATACAAATCCCCATTTTTATACCACAAGCAATCAATTTGATAGGGAAAATCGGGAAGTCCCAAAGGCACCCCCTCAGTAATGACATCAAAACCTGACCATTCGCCTATTTTTTTCAGCATATCCACCGTTGCAGCATGTAGGGAATCGCCGCGCAAACTGCCTTCTTCTACGAGCTGTTTATACTTTTCTTCAAGCGTATGCACCTCAATGATTGAGCTGAAACGGGTAGGAGTGAGCGTTAAAAGTGTTTTAGATTCTGAAATCAAAAAGTCATACCTATTTAAATAATCTGTAATGTCATAAGGATTGAAAAAGCGGAGAAACCAGACGCCATTCCGCAATTTGATATGCGATTTGAAAGTCTTGAAATCGCTACCAGACGCATAAATATCGTGAAATATCTCCATCAGCAAAGATAAAGGCACGATAAAAACACGCTCACTGCTTTCACAAATAAACAATTGAAACGCATGACGGTGGTTTTGAAATAGGAAATCGTATTTGATTTTATCTAATTTGAAAACGTATTCACGGCGGTAACTCAAGTGCGCATAATCGAGGTCTATACCAATTTCGTTGTTCAATAAGTAAAAATACGCCCCCCACTCAGGCTTTGGCACAACCGAAAACCCGAGTGATTCAATGCGTTTTAAGAGCTGTTCTCTGATGATTTGCTGTTCTTTTTCCTGTTTCACTTTCGTCATGAAGCGAAGGTAAGTATAAAATGAAGAATAAAAAAAGAGTAGTTAATTCTACTTTGAGGCACATCTCAATAATTTTAGGATGGCGCAAGCGGTGTTTTTTTGAAACTTTTGTTTCGCCAAGAAAAAACCAATACGACGACACGGCTATAACTGACGATGCCGCCTTGCACACCTTGCCAATTTAAGTATAAATTATTGAGACTGTCGGTATCAAACCATGTTTTAAACTGGTCTTGGCGGAGGTTTATGGCTTTCAAATCTGCTTTAATGGTTTCAGGTAAAGTTTCACTAAATTGCTTATAGCCATCAGGGTTAAGCCTGCGATAATTGGAAGCCACGTAGCGAAAATACATCAAAAAGCCAGAGTAACGGGTCAATGCATCATCCGATTGTGTGCAAGCGAGATAGGCAATAAAATTGGCAGTAGCTTCGTCTGTCCAACCATAGCCGTGTGCCATTTCATGCGCCATTGAAAATGGTTTTTCCAAATCGTGTAAGCCATTATCAATATTGCTTTCACCCACAAAGGGCATATAAATACCTGCAATGCCGAAACCAAATAAAACACCATCGGGTTTTAGGCTTCTTCCACGCAAGCCTTTGGAAGCAGGAAAACCATTGATAGTCAATAAGTTATAGACTGATTGCCGTATTTTACTTTCAAAATTAGCGTCTATACTGAGGGGGGTATCTTTCAAAATTTCTCTGGCAGCAATGGCTTCTTGTGTCGCTATTTTCAATTCATTTGTAATGCCGAGACTGTCAGGATTTTCAATTTTAATAGCCATTTGTTCTGTGAAAGAAGGGCGGGCATAGTTGAAACCCCATAGCGTAAAAAACCAAAATAACAAAAAACCTGCTAAAGAAAGAAGTGAAAAACTGGTATTGCCAAGCCTTTGTTTCCAGTTAAGGGTTTTATTGAAAAGCGGTTTCACTGTCAATAATAAGGCTATGAAAGCGGCAACGTAGAAAAAAAATATCCAGGGAATGGGAGCACGACCTAAACTATTATCGAACAAAAAGCGTATAAATTGAAAAAAGCCACGACTGTAAAATCGCTCAACTGGATGAGGCATATAGTCGGCAAGTGCCCGAACAATTAAGCTCGAGCCACCCAATATTACCCATTTCCATTTTTTGAGATTGAGGGTTTTTAGTCTTGAAATATTCGCAAAATTTAAATTCATAAACGTATGACATCCAAGTTTTTAAACCGATTTTTAAATCTAATGATTGCGCTGTGTGCGCTTTATTTAATTCATTCTTGCAAGGATAAAACCGTTTCTGCAAAAGACATGGCAAAAGTCAGTCCCTTCGATACCACGCATTTTGAAACGCAAACTTTGAATGCAGAAGACCGAGCCAAACTCGCTTCTGCTTCGGGTAAAACGGTGAAACCTGTTGATATTGATGCTTTAGCAAATAGAATTAACACTTCAACAGGCAAGCTACATGTCTATTGTTTTTGGAATCTACAAAATGCAGGCAGTCTTTCAACGCTCAAAGCCTTGAATGTGTTGTCTGAAAAATATGATAGTAGCCAATTGAAAGTGGTTTTTGTCAATATGCCGGGTTCTCAAAAAGTAGAAGATGTGAATCTTTTTATTCGTGAACATCAATTGACCGAAGAGACCTTGATTTTAGAAAAAGCCGACGTCTCATTTTTTTCAAAGAAAATACGCAAGGATTTTACTGGTGTCACAGCCCTCCCTGTTATTTTGATGGTCAACAAAGCAGAGCAGACGCTAATGTTTTACAATAAACCGATGGATGAAAAGGAGTTGATGGCGATGGTGCAGCCTTTGGTTTTATGAAAAATCGAAAGCCACGCCACGTTTGGTTTTATAACATGTTTGCTCAAATTACTGAGGCTGTTTTTTTTAGTATTCGTTGTGTTACCAAAAAAATATAATTATTTCTTTATTGAAATGAATGAAACTCCTTATATTTATGCACAGATATCAAAAACAACATAACAGTCGGTTTCAAAACATCAAATTGTTCACGCGCTCTTTATTTTTAACTTTAAAAATAATTGAATTATGAAAATGCTTGATCAACGAGACCTCTTTAATCGTTTACACGATTTAGTTAAAAGAAAAGCAACGGGTTCGCTCGACACATTAGCTGAAAAATTTGGTGTTGGCAGAAGTACGATGTCCCGTTATATTGAAGAATTCAAGCAAGAGTTTGAGCCGCCTTTGGCTTATGACCGAACGGGACACACCTATTATTACACAGAGCCTTTCGAGTTGAAAATTTGGGTGGAGGTTAAAAGAAGCAGCGAACAAAATTAATTTTAAAAAAAATTAAACTTTAAGCCTTCGTTCTCAAAAAATGAGAACGAAGGCTTTCAACTTTGTACCGTTACCTTAACGAACCAAAAGAAGATAAAATAGTGAAAAATCTATTCTCTCACATTTAAACTAAAATGAATATATGCCACCACAGTTTCTAAGAACGCTCGAAAATTCAAGTGCCGTCGGGCGTTAAGTAAATGATTTGTTCATTTGCATAAACGGTTTAAATCCATACTATTCATAAGTTTTCACCTTATGCTCATTGCTCTTTAATTTAAAAGCCTATATTTTATTTTTTTATTTTAGAAATAGCCATGTAGCTAAATAACAGCCATTAATCAAGCTGATTGAAAATAGGAGAGGGACTCATCATTAATGAATTGACTCCGCGAATACTCAATTTTTCAATTTTTAGGGACGTTTTTTATTGAACGAAATTTAGGCTTATAAGAGGATGGGGAGGTTTGAAGAAATTTTTCGAATTAAAATAATTAATATTGTTTAACTCATATTGAACTGCCGTTCCGAAGCACCAGCTCGAGAACGGCAGTTGCTTTTTAGGCTTAGAAAGGCAAACCCAATGCAAAATTTGGATTAAAATTAGACCATTGTGGTTTAGAGAAACCAATCCAACGGTTTTCAGTGCCATAAGGTGTCCGTAGTTTATAGCCAAAATCCAAGCGAATTAGTGCATACGTTACGTCCATTCTGATACCGATACCTGTGCCGATAGCGATTTGGTCGTACCAAAATTTAGAGATTTTGCTGTCTTTTGTCGTCTCTTTGAGGTTCCAGATATTGCCTGCATCTAAGAAAATAGCGCTTTCAATACGCCAAAAAACGGGGAAACGGTATTCCGAGTTGAAGTCAAATTTTAAATCCCCTGCTTGAAAAGGGACGTTTTTATTGGAAATAGCCGTTGTATCACCCCCGGGTCCAATGCCTCGAATCAACCATGCTCGAATGCTATTGGGTCCACCCACATAAAATAAGCGTGAATAAGGAGCGGAACTTGCATCGGCAAACGGAACAGCTATACCCAAAGACAAACGCGCACCATAAGCCCGTTTTGTCGTAAATTGGCGAGAATAGCGCACGTCAGCTTCCATACGCCAATATTTTGAAAAGCTTAGACTTCTACCTATTTTAAAGGGTTCTTTGGGGTTGAATATTTTTTCACCCAACCACACTTCCGTTCCTGATTGTTCAAGATTTAAGGAATATTGCCATCGTTCGTTAAATCTATTGGGTTTGCCAAGATACTCGTATCCAAAAGACCGAAAGCCTAAGCCTGTCATAAGCTGCGACTGAAAACTGAATTTGGCGCGTTGGTCTATCCGATTTTTGAAAGTGTCGGTGAGTTCGCCCAATATCAATTCGATACCCGTTTGGTTGATATTATACCGTTCAAGGTTGTTTTCTTTTTTTAAAATATACCGAAGCCCTAAGTTGAATTGTTGCAAACGATACTGGTTTAGAGCCAAACGGTCGGATAAAACATAGCCAATACTATAATCTGTACTGGCATTTTTAATCAAATCTTGATAAAAACTATTCTTAATGATATGGGTTTTGTCCAACAATTTCCAAGCACGGTACAAGTCTACAAATTTTGGCGTTGAAAGATTTATATCACCTTTAATGTCTTTTGAAAGACCATTGTTTTGCCCGTTGGTTGTCAAACCTTTGTCAATACCAACGGAAAGCGAAGCGCGGAAGCGTTCTGCTCCTTTGAGCAAGTTTTTATGTTCAAAGCCCAAATCAACGGCTAAACCAATGCGCCCAAGATTAGCACTGCTATTGCCCGTTCCCGAAATAAGATTGGTCGCTATATTTGAATAATTGACTTCTACCCCCGTTTCAAAGCTCATTTTTCTTGAAGGGGTCAAATAAATTTTATAGGTAATGAGTGTAGAATCACATTCTTCGATATTGGGTTTCACATTCACAAATTTGTAAAGCCCCATATTGGTCAGTTGCCGAATGGTTTTATCGGTTTCTTCTTTTTTATACATCGTGCCGGGCGACAAAGCAACGGCTTTACTGAGGGGTTGTGGTTTCACGCCTAAAATGCCATCGTAGGTGAAAAAGATTTTTCCATCCACAATGGTATCTTTAGCGATGGTTTCACCCAAACGCGCATCGTAATTAGGGTAGATAATGACATCAGCGGTGTAAAATTTTAAATGTCCTTTACCGTCGGCGGGCAATTGGATGTTCAAAATCACATTCACACGGCGGTTGCCGTTGGCATCCAAGCCTGTGTCTATAGAGTCAGCATCTAATTGTGAAATATAATTGGGTGTAAATCGGGCATAACCGAAGTTGTTAAGCATTTCAGTAACCCGTACACGCTCTTGTTCATACAAGTTTGCACTGAGAGGCGCACCCCGTTTCAAAAAACTTTTATCGCGTGTATCGCTCAAAAGATATTGAATGGCTGTATCTGCACAGTAGAAATTGACGGTATCTAAGACATACATTTTACCTGCATCAACATGGTAAGTGATATCGGCAAAGCCTTTATCTTTGTTGTGAAAATCTTTATCGTAATAAACAGTCGGATAGAGGTAGCCCTTGTTTCTGAGAAAACGCATCATGGTACTCACGGTAGAATCGGTTTGTTCTTCGCTAAAAAGAGTGGGTTTTTTAGCAAAATTATTAAACCACCATTGTTTTACACGCGAGGGCGTACTATCCTCGAGGCTTTTAAAATAATACCAAGCCCCGTTTTTCCTTTTACCCACAATAGAGTTGGGCAACTCTTTTTGGAGATAAAAGGTGGATAGCTCAAATTGCAAGGTCTTTCGCGCTTTTTTATTGCTTACATTCTGAATTTGAATTTGATTTTTTCGGACAATATATTGGTCTTTTTCTAAAAATTGCGTGACATTGCAGGCTGAAAGCAAAGAGATAAGAAGAAAAAAGAGGTAGGGTTTAGATTTATTGAAACAGTTGTAGGCACAGACGCCTTGCGCTTGTGTCAAATCATTAAATTGCCTTATTACTTTTAAAATGATATAACGTTTTAAATAAATCATATAAATACGTATTCAGCATGGTTTCAAAACAAAAAATAAAATATATTCAATCTTTAAAGATAAAGAAGTACCGACAAAAGTACAGTAATTTTATTGTCGAAGGTGAAAAAATGGCACTTGAACTTTTAGCGGCTAATCAATTTCCTATTGAAAACATCATGGCTTTAGAAACGTGGGTGGAAACGCATAAGTTGATTTTGAAACCGCATTTTAATAAAATTTTAACTGCCACTGAAACAGACCTTAAACAAATATCAAACCTCTCAACACCCAATAAAGTTTTCATTATTGCGGCTCAACCTAAGCCTAATTTACTGGAAACTGTTATTGAAACCCATTTCTCTCTCTTTCTCGATGGCATTCAAGACCCCGGCAATATGGGAACCATCTTGCGCATAGCCGATTGGTTTTCAATACCTTATGTTTTTTGCTCGGATACCTGCGTTGATGTTTGGAGTCCAAAAGTTATTCAAGCCAGTATGGGCGCATTTTTAAGGGTGAAAACCCTTGAAATACCTTTTGCGGATTTGAAAAATCGCTTCCCAAAATTGCCCGTTTTTGCCACTATACTGAGGGGGGGTAATATTTTCAAAAACACCTTTCCAAAACAGGGCATCATCGTCATTGGCAACGAAGGGAGTGGCGTTTCAGAATCAATATTGCATCAAACAGATTATAAAATTGCGATACCGGGCGGTGGTGGTGCAGAGTCGCTTAATGCGGCAGTAGCCACGGGTATTGTCTGTGCCGTTTTAAAAAACAACTGAGTTTTGTCAAATTCTTCTCACAATTAATTTTAACGCAACTAACTTGAAAAATACATCGTTTGATAAATTAACCAGTTTAGAGCATGAACAACAGGTTGTTAGGATTTAGTGACAGGGAGTTTTGTAAAACTTTGTTAATATTCAGTTAAAAAATGAAAATTGATTATCAAGTTACCTTATATTGTTTTACCTTTGTCTCCACACGAGACAATAATAAAGTTTCTCGAATTTTAAAAAGAAAAATACGACTTCGATATAATTCGTTAAAGATATTGGTTTAGGTTAAATTTGCATAATTTGGGTAGAGCCTTAGAGTCAAATCTGAGGCTTTTTTTTATTCATCATCTTTCTTAGAAATAAACGCCACAACTCTTTTTATGACATCAGGGTTTTTAGCAATTCTGAAATGCCCATAGCCTTCTGTTACAAGCAATCGCGCATTGTCCCAATTTTCGACGACTCTTTCAGCCGCCTTTATGGATGTTATGTCATCGTCTTTATCATGCACAAGTAACAGCTGACCCACATTTACATCAGCATGAGCTGTTGCGGTATCCAACGAATCCACATCTCTGCCATATATTTCCATAGCATTTTTATAAAAAGCTCTTTTGACACCTTCGGGTGCTTTGATAAATTTGAAATACCCTTCAATTATATCCTTTGTTTTATTGGGTACGGCAAGGAGAACCAATTTTTCAATAGACAAAGTTGTATCAACATATTGCAAGGTATAAACAAGGCTCGAACAGCCAAAAGAGTGACCAATTGCCCCGTAAATGCCGCCGAAATGTTGAATTATGGCTGCAATTGTCTTGGCATTCGTCGTAAGATTATTCCGTGTGCCAGTCGAATCGCCATGCCCGATGGCATCATAAGCCACCACTTTAAAGCCTTGTTCAAGCAAAGGTTTTACAAACATACGCAAAGCCGTACCCCGCGATTCCCAACCATGTGCGAGTAAGATAATAGGGTCGCCCAGATTGCCCCACTCGTAAAGTTTTATCGTAAATTCTCTAAAAGGAAAGTCTGAAACCTCTGCCTTATCAATTACCGCATCTGTACGGGTATGTTTAGCGCGCCAACGGGGTGTCGCGAAAATTTTAAAGGCTTGTTTTGCCATTGAATCTGGAAAAACGGAGCCTAATGTCTGAAAAGCCATTTGTACAAGACGCATTTGCCACGAGCTAATGCGGGGTAGAGGCTCAATTTTACGGTCAATATGGTTTGACTGCAACAGTTCTATTTTCGGGTGAATCGTTTTCATAGACAATGGATAACGGAGAATGGACAATATACAATGGATAACGTACAATTTATTAATGCTACTTTGATACTTTAAAACCCTCTTGAATTTTAAAGTGTCAAAGTAGAATTAATTGCCATTAGTAAATTCTGGTAACTTCGGAAATCTTAGAATAGGGTAAAATGCTTTAAATGACAAGCGGTTTAGGAAACTGTTTTTTTTTTTTTTCAAAAAAAATAAAAAACAGTTTCCTAAACCACTGCCAAGAGCAAAGAACAACCCGTACTTCTTATAATTTCTTAGGTAATATTTTAAAGAATTTATCCGAATTGCTCTATAAATGAGATTTCCGAAGTTACCAGTAAAATCTAATTGTCCGTTGTTTTAAAGCTAACACTCAAATTTTCCCAAGAGAGCGTGACGTTTTTATCTTTTATGTCAAAAGTCATACGCTCGGTAAATTTGGCAGCTTTACCTGCTTTTACCGTTACTCTCAAAGCATCTTCCTCTTTTTTGTAGCTATAAGAACCCCATTGAGCGGTGTTTTTACTGAAAATAAAAGTCCAATCACCCCCCTCAGTAGGGATGGTAAAAAGAGCGTATTTTCCAGCTGTCAGAGCTTGTCCTTCAATTTTAACATTTTTACTAAACTCAATGGTGGTTGCATTGTTCGCACCTGTACGCCAAACTTCGCCAAAAGGGACCAGTCCACCCCATATTTTACGCTCTTTTACAGCAGGCTGAGCATAACTGATGGTAATATCGCCTTCCCCGCTTTTACCTTTAGCTGTCGCTGCAGGGCTTTGAGCATGGGCGAATGAGGATAAAAAGAAAGTGAGAAACAAAAAAGCAAGCATTTTTTTCATAATAGAACATGATTTTTAGTGAAAAATTTTATTAAAAGTATTGAAACAGCAATTCCAACCATTAAGTTTAAAAATTATCCAATCCCTCCACATCCAAAGTCAATTTACCTGTTGAGGAGACAAATATTTTGATATTGCCTTCTAAAAGCGATATTTTATCCACTTTTATATCGTCAACAGACCCTTTAAGGGTGACATTATTGTTGAATTTATAATTCTGCAACTGGTCATTCATCATGGTTTTGAAAAATTTGACATTTTCATCCAAAGGAAAAACACAAGCTTGTTTCATTTTTGACAATATTTTTTTATCAAAAAGCCAAGCTGCACTTCTTATCATGAAACTTTTGGTTTGGAGGTCATAATCCAAATCTTCCATTTCGATTGTATTTTTTTGAGGGTTGTAAATGGGTCGCCCTATCAAATAAAGGCTGCCAGTGTAACTGCCTTTAAAAGTAGTGTTCACAACTATTTTGTCATTTTGTCCAAACAGTTGCACATCAGTAACTTCAATTTCTTTACCACCCATGTTAAATTTCTGCCCTTTCACATAAGTTTTAGCCATCGCTTCGGCTTCTTTGAAAGAGATGTCGGTTGTAAGGTTGACGCCAAAATCGTTGGTATTGGTTGTGCCCAGTTGAAAATTGGGCAGATAACTATTGGGTCTGAAAACAGGTTGCTGTTCGCCTGCCACCACTTCGGCAATGGAAGTAGCAGAAATGACGCTTTCTATAATATCGCCACTGGTAGCTTTAAAGGGCGTCATGGCAAGAGTTTGCGGCGTTAATTTCACCCACCAGGTGCCATAACTGCTGGTAATGGGAACAGGTTTTTGCATAAGCTGCCACGATTCTTCGAGGTTTTTACGAATCTGAAACTGTGTTTTCAGTTGTTGATCTATGCTCGAAGTGAGGGTGGTTTTACTGCGGTCAATGATAATATTGGCAATGTATTTTACATCAAGACTGCCCAAACCCGTTTTCACCGCCATGTTTTTTATCCATTCGTAGCCAATAAGCTCGGTTTTGGGTTCAATTGACCAATCCCAATTGATATTCAAGGTTGTTTTAAAAGCGAGCGCAATTTCACCTTCTGCTTCAATCCCGCGATTGCCGATTATTTTTTTAAAAACCCAGAGTTTCAGCGGCACCCGATAGCCCAATTGAAAACCATCCAACCAAATTTTGATGGGTTGAATTTTAGTGGCTTTCATCATCAAGCCATCGTCTTCGAGGTTATTGTCTTCATAAATGACACCCTCCATTTTGTTGTTCAAAAGCCTTTCGATTTGACTGGCACTCATTCGAACAGGAATATTGACCGTAGATACTGAGGGGGGTATTACAGTAGGCGCTTGATAACTTTCCATTGGCTTTTGCGGCTGGCTTTTAGAGGTGCCACACGACACGAGCATGATTGAAAAAATAAAGAAAATATTTTGATTGATAGTTTTGAGCATTGACCGTTTAGTTATTTATTTAATGATTGCTTATTCGTGGAACGGACTGAAGTCCGTTTAAAACATTCTACGTGGTGCTACGTTATTCAAAATCTTTATAAATAAGGTATTTTTTTCTTGTTTTTTTAAAAGCTTCCAAACCTGTTTGCCAAGAGGCTCTTATATCAGCCTCTGATTTTCCTTCGCGAATTTGCTTTTGAAAAAGCGTAGTACCTGCCAGTTTATCAATAAAATTATTTTTCAAAAAGAAAGAATCTTTTTTAGAAAAATCTTTATACATATTGAGTAAGTATTTTAGATTTATTTGCTTTTCAGTTTGCAAATTTTGAGGCTTCAAATAAGTCAAATCAAAACCATAGCACAATCTGCCTTCTAAAGGCGGTTGTTTTGCACCCTCAAAAGGACGAGGGGTGAACTCATATTCCGACTTTCCTTTCGGATAAAAAGGGGATCCATATACTTGAAATTGCTTATCTGTGCCACGACCTAAGCTCACATTTGTGCCTTCAAAAAAGCAAATAGATGGGTAGAGATAAATAGCGCGAATATTTGGCAAATTGGGCGAAGGTTTTATCGGCAATTCGTAAAAACTTTTATGGTCATATTTTTTACATGGAATAATTTTCAGGGAGCATTTTACACTTTGCGCCAACCACCCCTCAGTATTTAGCATCTGCGCATATTCGCCTATTGTCATGCCATGAACTATGGGTATGGATTGCATACCGACAAAAGATTTTAGCGATTTTTCTAAAATGGGTCCATCCACATAATGACCATTGGGGTTGGGTCGGTCAAATATCATTACGGGAATTTTATTTTCAGCACACGCTTCCATCACATATTCTAATGTTGAAATATATGTGTAAAAACGTACGCCAACATCTTGAATATCAAACACTAATACATCTAAATCTTTCAACATTTCAGGGCTTGGCTTCCGTGTTTTACCATAAATGGACAAAATAGAAATACCCGTTTTGGCATCTGTGGTATTATCCACTTTTTCACCCGCATCTGCTTCTCCTCTGAAACCATGCTCTGGCGCAAAAATTTTAGTGATTTTGATACCTTTTTTCAAAAGGATATCGACAATATGCGTATTGTTTTTGCCGACAACCGAAGTCTGATTCACGACCATGCCCACGCGTTTGTTTTTCAACAATTTAATATATTTGCAATAACGCTCTGCACCCACCACTATTCTATCATTTTGAAACGTTTTGATAGAATTTTGGCTGTATGTTTTAGTGAAAATAAAACAAATAATTGTAATTTTAAAAAATAATTGTACTTTCGTCCTCATTTTATTATTAATTTTAGCCACGAATTTACGAATTAAACGAATTAAACAAAGCATATTTTTGATTCTAATAATTTGTATAATTTGTAAATTTATGGGCTTATTCGTTTAATTTATAAATTCGTTAAATTCGTGGCTAAAAAACGCTATGCTATTATTGATATTGAAACCACAGGCGGGTCAGCCAATCGTGAAAAAATAACCGAAATCGCTATCGTGGTGCACGATGGTGAAAAGGTATTGGATTCCTATGAAACGCTTATCAACCCAGAACGTTCAATTCCGTATTTCATTACCCAAGTGACGGGCATTTCAGACAGTATGGTGGCTGATGCGCCTAAGTTTTATGAAATAGCTAAACAGGTTGTGCAAATGACTGAGGGGGCTATTTTTGTAGCGCACAATGTGCGTTTTGATTATGGTTTTATTCAAGAAGAATTTCGCAGATTAGGTTTTACGTATATGCGTAAACAATTGTGTACCGTGCGTTTAAGCCGACAAGCTTTCCCCGGGCTGCGCTCTTATGCTTTAGGTAATTTGATAAAACATTTTAATATAAGTGTAAAAGACCGCCACCGGGCTATGGCAGATGCGATGGCAACAACAGTGATATTTGAGAAGATTTTGAAGCTTGAAACCAATCAAGAGCAAGCGGACATGATGGTGAATAAGGGCATAAAGGAAAACGCTTTGCCCAATGGTATTTCACTTGAAACGCTTCATAAATTGCCTGAAACTTGCGGCGTTTACTACTTGCATGATACAGAGGGGACAGTTATTTATGTCGGTAAAAGTATCAATATTCAAAAACGGTTGTTTGAACATTTTAAAGATAAAACCACAAAAGGGGATAAATTGCAGCAGTCTGTTTTCGATTTCAGTTATGAGGAAACAGGCAGCGAGTTGGTCGCTCTTTTACTTGAAGATTATGAAATAAAACGATTGAAACCCGCTATCAATAAGGCTCAACGCAAGACATTTTTTCCCTATTGTGTTTATAGTTTCACAGATGAAAAAGGTTATATTCGTTTTCATGCGGTGAAAAACGTGGCTCTCATTCGTAAAAAGCATAAGATTTTGAATGAGTTTGAAAAATTGACCGATGCTAAAAATTATTTGAAAGCCGTCGTGAAAAGGTTTGAATTGTGTGAAAAGCTCATAGAACCCCTTTTTACTGAGGGGGGGTGTTTTCATCGTCAAATTGGTCATTGCAAGGGTGCTTGTATAGGGGAGGAGTTGCCAGTGTTTTATAATGAACGCGTTGCGACTGCCATAGAAGCTATGAATACCCATTTTGACCATGATTTTTTTATCATTGATAAAGGTAAAACGCCAGAAGAAAGGGCTGTTATTTTGGTTCAAGATGGGCATTTCAAAGGCTTTGGTTATGTGGATTGGGGCAATTTGACAACGGAGGATTTGTTTGAGTGTATTAAAAATTATCCGCGCAGTTCCGATTCAAATAAGGCAGTTCGGCTATTTATGTATCAAAATAAGGCGATAAAAATTGTGAATATATGAGCTATCTTTCAAATTTTATTTAAAAAAATGAATGTAAAATGTTGATAATCAACGTTTTACATTCATTTTTTTTTAGTACCGCAGAATAATAAAAGCGACAAATAATTAAGAAATAGCAAATTCATCATTCATCATTCATCATTCTTTTATTGGTCATATTTATAAGGTAAAACCTTAGAGTCTTTCACCGTAGAAAGGGTCATTAAAGTTTTCAAACGCTCAATTTCTTCGATTTGAGAAAGCGTTTTGAAAAGCAATTGCTCGTAAGTAGGGATGTCTTTACAAACAATTTTAATTAAAAAATCCGCTTCACCCGTGATGATATAACACTCTGTGATTTCATCAATTTCCTTGATTTTATCCAAAAAGTTGTTGAGTGCATTGTCTTTTTGCCACGCCAACGAGACGAGGACAAAAGTTTTGACATTTAGCCCAATTTCCTGTGGATTGACGGCAGCATGATAACTGACGACAACGCCAGTGCTTTCCAATTTTTTTACACGTTCAAGGGTCGGTGCAGGAGATAAGCCTATCTTTTTAGACAGGTCGAGGTTCGTGATTTTCGAATTTTCTTGGAGAATTTTCAGTATCCTCAAGTCAATGTTATCAAATTTATCAGTCATAGCAGAATTTAATTTCGTTATCGTTTTAGCTTAATAGTAAAATATGTTCGCAAGTTAAGACATTAAAAAATAAAATACAAGTATTTTTTTAAAAAACCTTTGATAATTTCACAAAATACGTTTTTTAAAAATTTAAATTCACATATTTTTATAAAAATATTAAGTAATATAGAGACGGCGGAACAAAATTTGGTCACCATTAAGAACAATATTTTATAACAAGGTTGATTCTAAATGATTTTCCAAATTAAATATCAAACCCTTTCGGCTAACTTCTCTATTGTTTCGTTCATGCTTCCGAGTCGCTTCGATTGTTCTCTCAACGAATCTTTCAAAGACGTTAATTCTTCTAAAAAAAGGTTGTTGATGCGGTTTGGAGAGGGTAAGAAAGGGCTAATTTTTGCACGTACATACCATATTTCTTTAATATTACTTAAAGCGATTTCATAAGGTTCATAATTATTATTATCGCTTTTTACATCCAATAACTTATTGGTTTTCAATTGATTAGAAGTGCGACGTGTTACAATATCATCCTTTGTTACAATCACATAGACGTAATTGTCTTTGATAGCCGATTCCCAAAGAGCAGGTTCGATATAACTACAAATTACTTTATCGCCTTCAAAAAGGGTGGGTTCCATTGAATCGCCTGCCACATCGAAGCAGCGATGTGTCCCTACCTTATATTTATAATCGGGCAGGGTAAAAGAAGGCAAGTTTTTGATGAAATTAATGTCATTCAAGTCTTTCACATAACCCGATTGGGCGGGTATGGGCACATGTACAATGCGCTCATCGTCGCTTACATCTGTCACTACCGTTAATATATGCAGATTAGTATGGCTTTCTTCTTGCATAAACATAGAGCCTTCACCTGTGAAGATGAAAATGGGATTCATGCGATACACTTCAATCGCTTTGCGTATCACTTCAATGGTGACATCTCGACGACCTTTCAGTATCTCGCTCAAACTCTGCGGCAGATATTCCAACTCGAGTGCAAATTGACGGCTACTTTTTATGGTTTTGTTTTCGCGCAATTTGTTATGACATCTGATAAAGCGTTGTGTCACAACGTTGTTATTGTTCATAATGATAAGGGTTTTATTCGCTCCAAAGTTATACAATATTATCAAATTGCGAATAAAAACTTTATTTTTTTATAACTTTTATGGTTTCAAAAACTTCTGCTACTTCGCTGCCTTCATCTTCATATTTTGCTTTCACAACCCAACAGTCACTCGAATCTATGACTATAAATTGTTGTTCAAGCCCTGCCCAGAAGCCTGAACATGCTGTAAGGGTATTGGTAGGCAATTTTTTATCTTTGTATTCTTGTTTTTCCAACACGGTGAATGGGGCAGTGGCATTTGTTATTTTTATAGAATCTTTGACAACTAAAAAAATCTGTGTTTGAGGATTGCCGAGTGTATCTTCTTGGGTTTTGAAAAACCAATTAGGAATACTGCTTTCTGGCGTATTTGTCAAAAGATTGGCTGTTTGCTCTGTCGTTTTATTGGCATTTTGACGACAAGCTGCTACAAAAAACAAAGCTACTATTATAATGAATGCGTAAAAAGTAGATTTCATGGCGAAACAAAGTTTTATTTAATTTTTTATTTGTGAAAAAAAAGAGCGTTGACAATTTCTATAAAAATAAGAATGATGATAATCCATTCTAAATATTGGCTTTCACGGTGATTGAGCAAGTCGGTGAAAATTTTCAAATTGTTTTCAACAATTTGGAGCCGATAATCCAAGTCTTTAAAACGCGCATTGGTATCAAAATTTGCTTTTAGGCTGTGGTTGAGTCGGTTCAAGTCTTCATCGTCCCATGTCATATTGGGGTCGTCAAGTATATAAAGATTATCAACTATACTGTTTTTAACGTTTAAAACTTTGCCGATGTATTTCAATAAAGCTGTTTTCGATACGCTGAGTTTTCCTTTCAACTCCAATTGGTGCGTATATGTTTTCATGGAGTTCAGCAATTCATCGGTTAACATTTCATAATATTCAAGCGCCACCGATTGCCCTGTGTTGAGCATCACGATTCGCAATACTGAGGGGGTGATTTCCGACACTTTCACATAATCATTTTTCACAAAAGCCTTAACCGTTTTTTCATCTATTTCTATTCGGTAGCCTTCAGTCAGCTCATTATCCAACCAATTTTCGGAATAGGTTTTAATAAAACGCAGAAACTCACTTTTCGCTATGTCGTCATAATTAGCAAAAACCACGACGCCATAATCAAAAATGTAGAGCGACCGATTTGTTTCTTTAAAGACATAAAACAATTCTGAATTGTTGCCTATATTGAGTTCTGCCCGAAATTCGGCTCGTAATTTTTTAATATTAAAAGATTCTGCTACTTGATAGGCTTCAATTTTGACTTGCATTTGGCGTATTTTTTACAAATGTATAAATAAAAGGCTATCCACGATACAAATTTGTTCGACGAATTTTTGAAACTCTTCATAAAAGTTTACTTACGTGCAAGAACCACGAATTTACGAATTATACGAATTTCACGAATTTAGATGTTGACAGATTTTATCCAATATGGATTCCTACGGAACTAAAAAGTCCGAAAATGACAATGACATCGTAAATTTGATGAAATTCGTCAACATCTAAATTCGTGAAATTAGTATAATTCGTAAATTCGTGGTTCTTGCACGTATACATGAAACGGGGTAAAATCCCGATAATTTAGCAAAAAAAATGAAGCCAAGACGTTGCAGTGCAACGTCTCTACTTAGGCAAAATACCTAAAAAT
>JAYUQN010000075.1:0-2272 GCA_043756725.1 Saprospiraceae bacterium | reverse complement strand
GTCATTGTCAAACCATTAGAAGCGGTGTTACAAAGGCTCACCCAATTGTTTGGAGCAGCTGCCGATGTGAGCGTATAAACACAATTGGTCGTTGTATTGTAAACAATCTGCCCAACGGGTGCTGTAATTGCATTCATCTGAACAGTGGTTACACGCGGCAATAAAAAACCCATTGTCGTTGAAGAAGGGTCGGCATTGCAAAGGCTAAACCAATCAGCAGAACGGCGAATGTAAAGGCAATTATTGGTTGTATTGAAAACCACCATACCCGCTGGTGGTGCGACCATGCCCGTCATAGCAGCGTCTGTCAAACGTGGAAACAAAAGACCTTTTGAAGAGCTTTCAAGTTCCAATAATGAATTGGCATCAATAGTACCAGGATTGTCGCCTAATTTTATCTGCGCTTGAGTAGCCGTATTGACAATTAAAACTAAAGCTAATAGTCTTAAGAATAAAGTAATTTTTTTCATTTTTAAAAATAATTTATAATGGTTATAATGGAATGAGTTCTTCAGTTGTAAGTTTTCAGGTGTAAGTTTCACAAACTGAAAACTTACAACTTTAAAAATACCGTGGTGTCACCTTCTTTTTCGTAAAACGCGAGCCTTCAAATCTGTATATCATCGCTAATTCAACGGCATTATTGTTTCTATTAGAAACATTAAGGGAAGACACATTGATATCGTAACTGAAACCAATACCATAATGTGTCCAATCGGCTCGTATAAAGGCAACAAGCGCATCTGCCATCAGTCTATCTTCTAATTTATTAACTGTCCTAAGCAAGCCACCTATTTGAAAAGAGCGATAATCCGTTCTATCCAATACATATTTCAATGATACACCATGCGTGAGTTCAAGCGAGGGACCTTGTTTCATGAATAAAGAACTGGGCAGTATTTTAAAATGGGAATTACCCAAATAAAAACTTCCTGTTGCGTGAACCGTGTATCGCATATATTGTGTTGGCAATGTAGAATATTTTGTTAGGGACAAATCTGCTCTGTTCAAATGGTGTATAGAAGCCCCTAACATCCAAAAATTTTGGTTGTCATAATGGGTATATAAAGCCATACCGATAGACACATCTAACAACATTTTTTTAGGAAAATCCACCGTTTCACCCGCTTTTGAAGGGTCGTAACCGCCATTTCCATCATATTGACTCAACCACCGCCTATCCGTAGCGTTAATTATATTTTGCATAGCCCCGCCTTGCCCCCCGCCTATAAGGTAATAATGGGCTTTCCCACTTTTAGCCAACATGCGCGCATAAGACACCGCTAATTTTGCTTCATTCTGTGTTAAAGAACCCGCTTTGTCTTGAAAAAGACCGATACCGCAACCAAAGAAATTCTCACCAGTTGTATTAATCCGTTTTTCAAACGTGCCTGCAATAGTTCGGAATGACCCTTCAGAACCCAACACAGGCCGCCATTGATCCCTATAATTTAAAGTAATCACATTGCCACCATGTAACAAACCCACCATCGTTGGGTTAATGTGTATGGGCGATGAATGATATTGAGAAAAGTGCAAATCTTGACTTCGCACTGTCCCTAATACCATCATCCCGCATAGAAATGTGTAAAATTTTCTCATTGTATGTTTCTGTTAAGTTTTAGCTATAAAATTGGTTCGTTTTCGTATCACGGACTTCAGTCCGTAAATGTCGTATCACGGACTTCAGTCCGTAAATGTCGTATCACGGACTTCAGTCCGTAAATGTCGTATCACGGACTTCAGTCCGTAAATGTCTAAGCAAATCTATCGATACCGTAAATAAATACTTTTAAAAAATAAAATGAGGGCAAATAAATATTTACGGACTGAAGTCCGTGATACGGTTATTTATCGGGCTAATAAAAACTCAGAGGCAAAATTCTTTGTCTCCCCATTTAAAAACTCAATTTCAAGAGCAACAACATACGTGCCACGCATCATCGCTTGATTTTTGTAATAGCCCGCCCAACCTATCGAACCATTGGGGATGAAATTAGCCGCTTCAAAAAGCAAAGTGCCCCATCTATCATAAATACGCATCGTTATCACTTTCACAATATTGCCACCCCCTAAAATTGTAAATTCTTCTTTCTCTGGATTAAATGCCGTGGGAATATACACACCCAGCTTATTTTCAACATAAATTTTAATCTCATCTGTCAATACACAACCTGCCGAATCCGTTGCTTCAACTCTATAAGTGGTTGTGCCTATGGGTTTTGCGCGCGTGCTATCACAGGTTGTACAGCTCAAATACTGAGGGGGGGTC
>JAYUQN010000074.1:0-2276 GCA_043756725.1 Saprospiraceae bacterium | reverse complement strand
AATTTGAAAATCGAACTGCAACGTGTAATGCCATGGTCATTGCAGGTGATAATGAAGTATTATTAGGGGCGATTCCTATGGAAGAAATGGATGTGTTGATCAATCCCAAAGAGAATAGATTGATAGTCAATCCTGCACACCCCTATCAAGCAATGATTAAGTTGAAATAAAATCTATTTTGAGTTTAAAATAAGTTATGAGTTATGAATTATAAGTTACGAGTTGGTTACAACTTACAACTCATAATTCATAACTCACAACTCATAACTAAAGAATAATGTCAAGAGTAGCAGGGCGGTATGCCAAATCTTTGATAGACCTTGCGATAGAGCGAGGCAATTTGCAATCGGTGATGGGCGATGTTGAGCAATTGGCAGCGTCTGTTAAAAACCGTGATTTGTTGTTGATGCTCAAAAGCCCCATTATCAACCCTGATAAAAAGAAGCAGGTCATGAATGTTTTATTTGGTGAGTCTTTTGACGATACCACAATGGCTTTTGTCAATATCTGTATCACCAAAGGGCGTGAAGGTATTTTACCAGAAATAGCCACAGAGGTTTTGGAAGAATACAAGAAAATGCAAAACATCACGACTGTAAAAGTGACAACAGCAACCCCCCTCAGTACAGAAGGCTTAGAAGCCATTCGTGAAAAACTTATGGGTAGTGCGGCTACGGCTAAAAACGTTCAAATTGAAACAGCCGTTAATTCCGATTTAATTGGCGGTTATGTGGTAGAGTTTGGTGACAGATTGTATGATGCGAGTGTAGCGACCAAATTAGCAGCTTTGAAAAAAGAGTTTTCTGGCAACTTATATGAAAGTAAAATAGAGCAGCATGGAACTGCATAAGATATTAACAATCCATAGTTTGAAATTCATTTTAAAATTAATAAAATAATATACAATGGTTGATGTAAGACCAGAAGAAATATCCGCGATACTCAAACAGCAATTGAGTGGCTTTTCATCCGCAACCGAACTTGAGCAAGTCGGTACGGTATTGCAAGTGGGTGACGGTATTGCCCGTGTTTATGGCTTGAACAATGTGCAAGCTGGTGAACTCGTTGAATTTGATAATGGTACACAAGCCATTGCCTTGAACTTGGAAGAGGACAACGTCGGTGTGGTAATGTTGGGTGCTTCGGATGGCATCATGGAAGGCTCAAAAGCCCGCCGCACAGGACGCATCGCTTCTATTCAAGTCGGTGAAGGTTTGGTAGGACGGGTTGTCAATACATTGGGATTACCGATTGACGGTAAAGGACCTATTTCAGGTGTGAAATATGAAATGCCTTTGGAGCGCAAAGCCCCGGGTGTTATCTATCGTCAGCCTGTTAATGAGCCGTTACAAACGGGTATCAAAGCGATTGATGCGATGATTCCGATTGGTCGCGGTCAACGTGAGTTGATTATTGGTGACCGTCAGACGGGTAAAACGGCGATTGCGTTGGATACTATCATCAACCAAAAAGAATTTTTTGACCGTGGCGAACCTGTTTTCTGTATCTACGTGGCTTCGGGTCAAAAATCGTCAACAGTAGCACAAGTTGCTCGTATTTTGGAAGAAAATGGCGCAATGGCTTATACGGTTATTGTATCTGCTTCTGCGGCAGACCCTGCACCAATGCAGTTTTATGCTCCATTTGCGGGTGCTGCCATAGGTGAATTTTTCCGTGATACAGGTCGTCCAGCTTTGATTATTTATGATGATTTGTCAAAACAAGCGGTAGCTTATCGTGAAGTTTCCTTGTTGTTGCGCCGTCCTCCGGGACGTGAGGCATATCCGGGTGACGTATTTTATTTGCACTCACGCCTTTTAGAGCGTGCGGCAAAAGTCATTGCCAACGATGAAATCGCTAATAATATGAACGATTTACCAGCTTCTTTGAAAAAAGCAGGTATCGTAAAAGGAGGCGGTTCTTTAACAGCTTTGCCAATTATTGAAACACAAGCGGGTGACGTTTCAGCGTATATCCCGACAAACGTAATCTCTATCACAGACGGCCAGATTTTCTTAGAATCTGGTTTATTCAACGCAGGTGTACGTCCCGCTATCAACGTGGGTATCTCCGTATCCCGTGTGGGTGGTAATGCTCAGATTAAGTCTATGAAAAAGATTGCAGGTACTTTAAAACTCGACCAAGCTCAATACCGTGAATTGGAAGCGTTTGCAAAATTCGGCTCTGACCTTGACGCTGCCACAAAAGGCGTTTTGGACAAAGGTGCGCGCAACGTGGAATTGTTGAAACAACCACAATATTCGCCTGTATCTGTT
>JAYUQN010000073.1:0-5905 GCA_043756725.1 Saprospiraceae bacterium | reverse complement strand
ATCGCTCAAAACAAGCAACGCTACCTCGACGAATTGTTAGAGATGTTGCGCATTCCCTCCATTTCAGCCAATCCCGACCACAAGCAAGATATGCTCCGTATGGCAGAATTGGTGAAAAAAAACCTCTTAAATGCAGGTTTAGAGACCGTTGAAATCTGTCCGACAGAGGGGCATCCCGTTGTGTTTGCTGAAAAAATGATAGATAAAAAATTGCCAACTGTCTTGGTCTATGGTCATTACGATGTGCAACCTGCCGACCCACTCAATTTGTGGAAATCACCGCCTTTCGAGCCTGTTATTAAAAAAACGGCTGTGCATCCTGATGGAGCCATTTTTGCACGAGGCAGTTGTGACGATAAAGGGCAGTTTTACATGCACGTGAAAGCCGTAGAAGCGATGATAAAAACGGACAGTTTGCCTTGCAATGTTAAATTTATGATTGAAGGCGAAGAAGAAATAGGTTCGCCTAATTTGGGCAAATTTTGTCGTGAAAACGTTGAAAAATTAGCTTGTGACGTCATTCTTATTTCCGATACCTCTATTATTGCCAATGATACACCTTCTATTACCACAGGTCTGCGGGGTTTGGCGTATTTGGAAGTAGAGGTAACGGGCGCAAATAGAGACCTTCATTCAGGCGTGTATGGCGGGGCGGTTGCAAATCCTATTAATATTTTAGCTAAAATGATAGCGTCTTTGCACGACGAGGCAGGTAGGATTACCATTCCCGGTTTTTACGACGCTGTTGAAAATATTTCTCTCGAAGAACGGGGACAAATGGACAAAGCACCTTTCAACCTTGAGCATTATAAAAAAGATTTGGACATCAACGACATTGAAGGTGAACACGGCTATACCACAAACGAGCGGACAAGCACTCGTCCGACCTTAGATGTGAATGGTATTTGGGGCGGTTATACAGGTGCAGGGGCAAAAACAGTTTTACCTTCAAAGGCTTTTGCTAAAATCTCGATGCGTTTGGTGCCCCATCAAAAAGATGAAGCCACTTTTAAGCTGTTTGAAAAGCATTTTAAAAAAATAGCCCCCCCCTCAGTAAAAGTGAAGGTGAAACCGCATCATGGCGGCTTGCCTTATGTTTCACCCACTGAAACACCTGAATATCGGGCGGCTCATAAAGCCATGCAGACCACTTTTGGCAAAGAGCCAATACCCAAACGGGAAGGTGGCTCGATTCCCATAGTGGCTTTGTTTGAAGAGGTATTGAAAGTGAAATCTATTTTGATGGGTTTTGGCTTAGATTCAGATGCTTTGCATTCGCCTAATGAACATTATGGTCTGTTCAATTATTATAAAGGAATTGAAACAATACCCTATTATTTTAAATTTTACAAAGAGCTGAAATGAAAAAATGAATTTGGATTAAACATGAAATACTATCACAAAAAGCAGTTTTTTAGGTTTTATTGATAGTAATTGACATTTTTTTTCATAAAATTG
The DNA here is from genome assembly GCA_043756725.1 of Saprospiraceae bacterium. GTDB lineage: Bacteria > Bacteroidota > Bacteroidia > Chitinophagales > Saprospiraceae > JAAFJT01. The sequence goes on along the minus strand of JAYUQN010000073.1, from coordinate 4,447 downwards.
AAGAAATAAAAATTAGAATAATATTTTATGTGAAATTTATAATAAAATATTTTAATTTGTTTTTTACATTATTTTAGAATAAAATTTTAAAATCGCCAGTAGTTTCAGGATAAAAAAAAAGAAAATTTTGTAGGAAAATAGCCCTTTTATTAAGAGAGGACTTGAACTTATCATTTTTTACCCTGTACTTTGCAAGATTATCCTTTAGTTAAACCCTTTTTTAAACAGAAAATTTTTCTAAAACAAAACTTACTGAATTATGAAGCCAACTCTATTAATTCTTGCGGCAGGTATTGGAAGCCGTTATGGTGGTTTGAAACAAGCCGATTCAATCGGACCGGCAGGAGAAGCCATAATCGAATACTCCATTTTCGATGCCATTCGCACGGGCTTCGGTAAAGTCGTTATTGTTATCCGAAAGGATATAGAAAAAGATTTTAAAGAAAAATTCGCTGGAAAATTCGACAACAAAATAAAAGTTGAATATGCTTTTCAAGAAATAAATTCACCCATTGAAGGCATAGAAAAATTTCCCGAACGCAAAAAGCCGTGGGGAACTGGTCATGCCATGTTGGTTGCTAAAGACCTTATCAAAGAGCCTTTTCTGGTTATCAATGCCGATGACTTTTATGGCTTTAATGCGTTTCAGAAAATGAGCCATTTTTTAGCAAATCGTTGCACCACCAAGCAATTTGGTATGGTGGGCTATTTGTTAAAAAATACACTTTCTGAAAATGGTTCGGTCAGTCGCGGTGTTTGTGAAGTAGATGAAAATGACCATCTCACAGGCGTCACCGAGCGCACGAAAATAGTACGTGATATGGACGACAAAGAAATATATTATTATGAAAAAGACGAGCCACATCACTTGCCTGAAAACACTGTGGTGTCTATGAATTTTTGGGGCTTTCATCCCTCTGTTTTTGAAACTACCCGCAAGATGTTCGTGGATTTTGTGAAAGAAAATCATGACAACCCAACGGCAGAGTTTTATATTCCTAAAATAGCCAATACCCTGATTGAAAAGAAAAAGGTGAATTTGACCGTCATGACCAGCCGCGACCAATGGTATGGCATTACGTATCAAGAAGATAAAAATACAGTAAAAAGTGCCTTTGATGCATTGACAACTATCGGGGCTTATCCTAATGGGCTTTGGCAGTTGCCACAGCCTGCTGCAAAAGAATAGGAGCAAGAAATCACGTGATATACAAAAGCCATGAAGTTCATTATGTAACTTCATGGCTTATTTTATTAAAAAAATACCCCCCCTCAGTAAAATTTGAAGAAATTAAAATAAAACAGATTATCACCGTAAAATTATTTGTAATATGAAGTAACTTTGCCCCCTCAAAACAAGTAATAGTTTTAATTGAGGAATTGTGTAAAATAAAACACCTACACAGCTAAAGGCATAAGAGCAGTTTGTTTTTTTTGTAAAACAAATCCTCTTCGGATTTTAACCGCATGGTCGTTTTTTTACCGTATCTCTAACATTCATTTACATCTATAAAATCACTAACCGATGAAGAAGTTACTCATCTTATTTCTTTGCTTTTCTGTTAAAATCATTTCAAACGCTCAAAGTTTTGAAGCCGGCTTATTTGTAGGTGGCGCCTTTTACAATGGCGATATAGACGTAAAGCCCAAAAATGCGCTCCCTCAAACGCGGGTCGTAGCGGGCATTTTTGGACGTTATCCCTTCAATAGTTCTTGGTCGTTGAAAGCACAACTAACTCATGGGCAACTGTATGGCGATGAAAAAAAATACCCAACAACAGATTATCGGTCACAAAGAGGTTTTAGTTTCAAAACCCAATTGACAGAAATCAACACACTATTGGAATGGCATTTCCTTAAAATGGACAAGTCTTTTTATCTTGAAAACGATGACCCTGCTATCTCACTCTATGTTTTTGGGGGTGGTGGCGTCACTTTTTTCAATCCTAAAACGGATTTCAATGAACCCAATCCCATTATTGATGATGTTTCACTTGATAAATTTGCGGTTTTTTCAAGAATTACGCCCGTCATTCCTGTGGGCATGGGTGCTAAAATAAAGATTGGCAACTCGCTTATATTGGGGCTTGAAGGCGGCGTTAGAACCACTTTTTCTGACTATCTTGACGGCATCAGTCGCTTAGTAGCTGCAAAATTTAGAGACTACTATGTTTTTTCAGGCATCACTATTTCTTATGAATTTAGCGGCGGTGGCGGCTATAGCGGAGGAAATTGGCAGAAAAATAGAAGAACGTCTTATTGAAGTATGAAGTATGATGTATGAGGTATGATGTTTTGACAAAACATTTTTTTAAAATAGCATGTCAAAACCTAATACATCATACATCATACTTCATACCTCATACATCATACATCATACTTCATACATCATACATCATACTTCATATTTCATATTTCATATTTCAAAACTTAATTAATTTTTCTATCCGCTTTCAGGTAAGTTTTGTTACCATTTGAGTTGATATAATATTGCCCACCACGAGGACCTTCATAAATAGTCCGACCTTTATCATCTGTACCCATATTTTTATCTTCACCCGCTACTTCTCTTTGCGCTTTAGCACCCGCTTGTTTAGGTTTTTCAACTTTCGCTTTGGTTGCAGCAGGTGTAGAAGCAGGCGTTGAAGCCGTTGGCGTGGTTGTTTCGTCCTTTTTAGCTTTAGCTTTCGGTGCTTTCTTTTCTTTTGCCTCAGGAGCAGCGCCTGTTGTTGCAGTTGCTACATCTTCTTTCTTGGCTTTTGGCGCTTTTTTCTCTTTGGCAGCAGGCGCAACACCCCCCTCAGTAGGGATTTCATCTTTTTTAACTTTAGCCTTAGGTGCTTTTTTCTCTTTGGCAGCGGGCGCAACATCCGTAGAAGCAGTGGCTACATCTTCTTTTTTAGCTTTTACTTTTGGCGCTTTTTTCTCTTTGGCAGCAGGCGCAACACCCCCCTCAGTAGGGACGGTTGCAGTTTCTACTTTCTTCGTTTTTGCTTTTGGTGCTTTTTTCTCTTTGGCAGCAGGGGCTGTTGCTGTTGTAGCCGGTGCATCTTCTTTCTTTGCTTTTGCTTTCGGTGCTTTCTTTTCTTTTTTAGGTAATTCAGCCGTCGCAGCAGGTGCTTGTGCATTTGCAAAAGTGACGAAACTGAAAAATAAAACCAATGCCATTAATTTCTTCATTTTGAAAAAAATTTTTTTTGTTTGATAAAATATTAAAAAATGGATTTACTTATGAAAATAAGCGCTGCAAAACTAATGCAGTTGAGACGAAAGAATTGTAAAAAGTCATATAATTTTTAAAGTAAAACATTCAGATTTTAATTCGGAATTATCTACTTTGTGGTACAAGAAGTTGTAACTTATTGATTATCAACATTTAGGAAATTTTAAAAATTTCCTAAATGTGCGCTTGTACCACAAAGTAGATAATTCCGTTTTAATTTTTTACGGCTTTTTTACAATTTCAGATAGGAAGGATAATCCATTTCTTTGTGTCTATTTCACACAAAGTCTATATGAAATTTTGCAAGATGATTCTATAAGTGTAATTTCACCCTTATTTTGAAAAAAACAGTAACGAGATCAACGTCTTTACAATAATATGGCTGAATTTTCACACGAGTTTTTTAAAGAGGCGATAACCGTAGATAACGTCATCTTTGGTTTTGATGAAGCAGATTTGAAAGTTTTGCTTATAAAACGAGGAACCGAACCCTACAAAGATGCGTGGGCTTTGCCGGGCGATTTTATGTACCCCACCGAAGACCTTGACAGCGCCGCAAATCGGGTTTTGAAAGAGCTAACGGGTTTGCACAATGTTTATCTCGAACAAGTCCATACTTTTGGCTCGCCCAATCGCCATCCACTTGGGCGCGTTGTGACTGTGTCTTATTTCTCGCTTGTTAAAGTTGACCGTTTCAAAGTCATGCCTTCTTCTTTTGCTCAAAAAACAAAATGGCACAGTGTCTCTAAAATGCGGGATTTGGCTTTTGACCATAATACCATTCTCTCCGCTTGTTTTCAAGCCCTCAAACAACGCATACGGGTACGCCCTATTGGTTTTGAATTGCTACCACCCAAATTTACTTTGACCGAATTGCAACACCTCTACGAAGCCATTCTTGAACCCAAAGATGGGTTGGATAAACGCAATTTTCGTAAAAAAATATTATCCATGGATTTTATTGTAGATTTGAACGAATCCCAAGAAGGCGTAGCGCACCGCCCCGCAAGGCTGTACGCTTTTGATAAAGATAAATATGAAAAATTTGTTTCAGAAGGATTCAACTTCGAACTATAAAGCATGGGTAATGAATTAACTAATAACTTTTTTCAACAAATATTTTGATAAGTAAAACTTTAATATTATCTTTGCGAGCGTTTTGAAAAAGGAGTGAAAAAAAGTAAATTTTAAAGATAAAATAAAGAAAAATAACAATGGACGCTA
>JAYUQN010000072.1:0-2277 GCA_043756725.1 Saprospiraceae bacterium | reverse complement strand
ACCGAAAGTGGTTTTCGGATTTTAAAAAATAAGGAAAATTGATTTTCAATAACTTACAAAACCACGAATCCGAAAACCACTTTCGGTTTAGTATAAGTCTTGAAATTTAATCTTGACTCCATTAAAATTGTCAATAAAGTAATTGTTTTTTTGCGTAAAAGCCTTAAATACTGAGGGGTAAAAGATTTACTAAATTTTTAAAATTTAGTAAATCTGCGCTTGAAAAAACAAGTCAATATTGATACGCTTTTTGATTAGGCGTCATTTTAATAGGTTCAAATTTACCTGGAATTGGCTCGTATTCAAACGAAGCTTTTAGACCTTGCTCGGAAGTGTAATAGCCTAATAAGGTCAATTCTTTCATCAAACGCCAGAAAGGGATGCCTGTTTTGCTGTTAATATTCTCTTTATCCACGTTATCTCCCACTTTCACTTGTTGCACATCATAAGCCTTCATCAGCTCTTTGGTGTCTATTTCAACTTGTTTCAAAGTGGCAATCTGCTCGTCTTTGGTTTGAGATAAGAAGTTCTTTGTTTCCAAACCTGTTAATCCTTGAAGGAAACTGGTTTGTTCTGGCGAGCGATAGCAATCGTTCAGCATCATCTCAATAAAAGCGGGAACGCCGACATCTTTAGCGCCCACTGTGGTGGTTTTTGGGATGATGTGCTCTGCCACTTCTGCAACAATTTTACGCTGTATTTCAGTTAGACTAAAGGCGCTGTCTAATATAGAAGGCGTTCTGGTTTTCCCAATTCTGTCCATAGCCGATAGCGTTGGGGCGCATAAAGTACCCCCTACCATCAATGCTATTTTGGAAATTGCTTCTCTTCTGTTCATTTAACATCAAGATTTTGACTGATAAAAAAAATATTTTTCTGCAAGGATAAAAAAGTATGAAACTGAATATATCCTTAATTTTTAATTTGTAAATAATATTCTTTTTAGAATTAAATTTGCCTTTTAAAATGGGGGGCAAGATAAATTTTATTTTTTGTACTGAAATATTTATTGTGTAAAAAACGACAAACTACGCCTCCTTATTACATCCGAATAACCTCGCCAACTTTTGTTTCAATCACATATTCATAATATTTTGGCAATTCTATTTTACCCATATCAACACCCGCAGCCTTTATCGGTTGAGGATTGGCGATAGGCATGCTGTTTCATAAAAACCTTCCTTGTTTTTCACCAAAAGTCCGATCACAAATTCGGCAGCTCCCCTCAGTATGGGGTAGTTTTTTTGCAAAAATGCTTTGTCTCCTGTGAAACGATAGTGTTCAAAAATGTGCTGACAGAGCCATGCGCCGCCCATATTCCAGTTCGCCCATTTCGGATCGCCTTTGCCAAAATCGCCTACGGGAGCCGTGTGTCCCCACACATCCGCATTGTGATGTGCGCACCAACCGTTTAAACCATACGTCAATTTTGCCGTTTTTTGACCTAAAACCGCCATATCCGCTATCAGTGAAAACAGCGGTTGCGTAGTTTCAGACAAATTGCAAGGCTATGCCAACCAATAATTCATTTCGGTATTGATATTAATGGTGTAGTTGCTGCTCCACGGCGGGCGCAATTCATGCGACCATATACCCTGCAAATTGGCAGGTTGACCGCCTGTGCGAGACGATGAAATAAAAAAACAAGTAGATAAAATGCCAGTAATTTATGATTTAAGAAAAGATTTACGTTATAGCATTTTTTTCATTCCCTCCCACCGCACTTTCCAAGTTTTCGGAAAACCATTCTCCGTGCATATCAAAGCCACTGCTGAAAGCAAACCGCCATTGCCAGGCAGATACAGACGCAAGCGGCCGTCTTGATAATTATGTCCATTGGGCAAATAAGTATTAGTGCGGATGGGCATTAAAAGAGCTTCAATCGCTTTTTCAGGCATACCCAAACGGGTAGCGGTCATAGCGGTCATGGGGAAATCCCAGCCCCAAGTATCGTCCCAATGCCAGACTTTCCAGACCTTATCAAAAGTAGCTTTCATTATAGCTTTATCGAGCAAAGGCGTTTCAGGCAGCATGCCAAAAGTGCCCAATACTGAGGGGTGGTTTGTCAAGTATTTTTCATTCGTATAGCTATCAGGTGCGCTTTCAGTGGCGAGATAAACACCGTCTGAAATGGGCAAGGGGGAAAGTTTTTGTAGCACATCTGCATATTTTTCGTTAGGTTTCAAGCCTAATCGGTTGCGCCATTTTTGCGCTGTGGCTAATGCCCAATGCCAATAAGCGAGTTCATAAGTGGGGTTAAAAGTATCTTCTGGTTTG
>JAYUQN010000071.1:0-2278 GCA_043756725.1 Saprospiraceae bacterium | reverse complement strand
TACAATAAGTAAAGAAAGTGGCGTTTTTCGATTTAGTGAAAATGCCAAAAACGGGGGGAACTTTTTTTACCCGTTTGTACAGCCTATGCTAAAGATTTTAAAAGATGCTAAAGATTTAGGTCAAAATATAGAGGTGGTATCTCAAATCTTTAGCATCTTTTAAAATCTTTAGCATCCTAATTCAAGTAAAATGTCAAAATACTGAGAGGGGTATTTAAAAATTTTATTTTTGACTATTGATAGTCAATACTCAACAAAACTTGATAGATAACAAATTTATTTTTACTTTTGAGTATCAATAGTCAAAAATAAAAAAAGATGAAAATTAAAGATAAAATTCTTAAGCTACTCAAAGAGAAAGGTGACCTATCTGTTAAGGAAATGTCAGATGTTTTAGACGTTTCAACGCAAGGTATTCATATAGCTATCAATCAGCTATTAGATGCAGAAATCATAGTGAAATTTGGGCGTACACCTAAGACTATTTACCGTCTTGCCCCCATAAAATCAACAATTATTACCGATTTATTGATAATTGACCCCGAAAAACAAGATTTTTTAGCACAACACTTTTTAGTCATTACAGAAATTGGAAAAATGCTTGAAGGCGTAGAAGGCTTTACGCATTGGTGCAAACAAAGAAAACTACCCGTTGAAAAAACCATTGATGAATTCATTAAAACCCAAGCCAAATATAAATCCTATTACAGCGATTTGGGCATTATTGATGGGAAAGAAAAAATAGCCAATACAAAAGGCTATGACAAAATACATTTAGATGATATTTTTTACCTCGATTTTTACGCCATTGAGCGATTTGGCAAAACAAGGCTCGGTACTTTGTTGCATTATGCCAAACAAGGGCAAAATAAATTTTTAATGAAAATATTGGTCAATGAGTTGAAACCAAAGTTAGATTTATTGTTGAAAAAGCATAAATTTGATGCCATTGGTTATGTTCCACCTACCATTAGACGAGAAGTGCAATTGATGAAATATTTGGAAACCCATCTGAAAATCAACTTGCCGAAAATCAATATCCAAAAAATATCAGGCATTATTCCTATTCCACAAAAATCGTTGAATAAGATTGAAGAACGGATTAGTAATGCTGAAAACACCTTTGCTGTAACTGAAACCGTCAAATACAAACACTTATTATTGTTAGATGATGCCGTAGGCAGTGGCTCAACACTCAATCAAATAGCGGGTAAAATAAAACAAAAAGGTATTGCTAAACGCATTACAGGTTTAGCGATAGTGGGTAGTTTTAAAGGGTTTGATGTAGTGACGGATGTGTAAATAGATGAAAATACTGAGGGGGTAAAATATTTTCAAAAAAATAAACAAATTTGTTTATTTTTGTACCATGAATGAACTCATATCAAAAATAAAAGGCGTACACCCTGGGTTAATCCTTGAACGGGAGCTACAAATCCGCAACTTGAAAAAAGGGCAATTTGCTTTGTCTATTCAAGAATTTCCGCAAACATTGGTGTCCATTACCAAAGGTAAAAGGCGCATGAATGTTCCTTTGGCTATGAAAATCGAAAAAGCCTTGGGTTTGGAAGAAGGCTTTTTGATGATTTTACAAGTCTTTCACGATATTGAGCAAGAAAAACTCAAACTGGATACTGCCAAACCTGATTTGAGTAAATTGAGAAAGGTTCTATTTTGGGATACGGATATTGACACCATTAAATGGGATAAATATAAAAAAGCGGTTGTCTGGCGGGTCTTTGAAAGAGGAAATGATGCTGAAAAAGCTGAAGTTATTCGTTTTTATGGTTTAAAAGAAGTTAATGAAATTTTGAAAGATGAAACATGGAAAACTGTTTTACCATACCGTCACGCCGACCTTGTTGAGCGTGCTGCAAACGCTCATGCAGGCTGATGCGTTCAAGGATTTTCGATTGGTTGGCGGTACAGCATTAAGCCTGTATCGAGGGCATAGATTGTCCGAAGACATTGATTTATTTACCGATGCGCCTTATGGTTCAATAAATTTCGGAATGCTTACCAATTTTGTGAAAACACGTTTTAACTACGTTGATACAGCAAAAGACATAGTTGTAGGCATGGGGAAAACATACTATGTAGGAGAAAATGAAAACAACCCCGTCAAAGTAGATGTCTATTACAATGATGATTTTATTCATGAATCTATCGTAATTGATGGTATCAGATTAGCAAGTGAGGAAGAAATTATTGCTATGAAACTTGAAGTCATTTCAAGACAAGGGAGGAAAAAAGACTTCTGGGATATACATGAATTGAT
>JAYUQN010000070.1:0-2287 GCA_043756725.1 Saprospiraceae bacterium | reverse complement strand
CGTTTTTAGTTTCCATACGTGTACGGAAACCATGCTTGTTGGCGCGCTTTCTTCTTGATGGTTGAAATGTTCTTTTCATCGTATTTCGATTTATTTTTTAACTTGCGGAATTCTTTTCTAAAAAGCGAGCGCAAAGGTAGAACTTTTTCCTAAAACAGACAAACTTTTTTTCATAAAATGAAAGGTTTTATTCATTTAAGCGTGTTATTCTTAAATTTTACCCGTAGCTTCGGATTTATCCGAATCTGTATAGACGGATTTATCCGTCGTGCCCTCATTTTTAAGTTGTTAAATTGTTTAATACATTCAGCATTTCGCCCAATTTTATCCACAACTTTGTTGATTACCCTTTTTTTTAGCTGCCATAATAAACAGCCAAAAGTAGTAAAAACTGCCTTTTATCATTGGAAAACGCAATCCACCCTTTCAGATTTTGAAAAACTATACCTCAAAAACTTAAAGGTTGAAAAATTATATATCCGTCTTTTCGATATAGATTGGGATGAAACAAAACAATTTCCAATGCCCCTTGCTTCTACCAAAGCCCTTAAAAATATAAGCGATAATATTGAAATTGTACCCACTATTTACATAACAAATAAAACATTTTCAAAAATCGCTGACAATCAATTAGATACACTGTCAAAACTTGTTTTTCAAAAAATTGCTAAAAATATGGACTTGTCCCCAAATAGTCAGGACGGGGTGCATTTCAATGAAATTCAAATAGATTGTGATTGGACAGAAAGCACTAAAACACGCTTTTTTTCATTTTTGAAATCCTTAAAAACACTTTCACAAAAACAGATATCCGCAACGATTCGCCTACACCAAGTCAAATATTTTAAAAAAACAGGCGTACCCCCTGTTCATAAAGGCATGTTAATGGCTTATAATATGGGCAATTTAAACGACAGCCGAATAGAAAACTCTATTTTAGATATTAAAACATTGAAATCTTATCTTAAAAATTTTGAAAATTATCCGTTAAAATTGGATATTGCACTGCCGCTTTTCAGTTGGGGCATCGTTTTACGAGATGGGGAAGTAGTAAAAATCATCAATAATTTGACAGAACAAGATTTCATGCCGATAGAAGATTTAAAAAGTAGAGCACTTGAAAAGCATGGAAATCGGGTTCATATTTCAAAAAATTTGTACTTCAAAGGCTATTATTTATATAAAAATGATGAAATTCGCCTTGAAAATACCCCCCTCAGTATTTTGAGTGAAACAGCTGATTTATTAGCACAACATATAGATAATCAACAACTTACGGTGAGTTTTTTTCATCTCGACTCGCTTATCATTCAACGTTATGTCCATGAAAATTTACAGGATATTGTTAATCGTTTCCATTAGCACCGTTTTTTTAATTCTACCCATTAAAACGGCTTTGAGCGACTGCGGCATAGGCGGCAGAGCCAATAAAACCTACTCTTTTGTCCATGCCGACATTATGCAGATGCAATCTGATTATGCCCCCTACTTGATGGGTTATGGCGTAATAGGCAATTATTACAGCCTTGAAAAACGCGACCCCGAATATGATGATAATATTGCCGAATGGCGGGGTCGGTTTTGCAATATTCCTGATTCGATGGATATTGATTACGTCATTTATGAAGCGGGTGTGGATGAATTAGCCGATTTGCGCGAAGCAACAACGCCCCGTTTCAGTAAAAAAGACGTTTTTTATCAACTTGAAAAAAACACTTTCGCACAAGTTATCAAAGAAAATGGTTGCACGGATGTCGTAGATTACTTGATTTTTGCCAAAGGGTGCGAAAAATATTGCGTAAAAGGCGAGGAATGGAGTGAAAACCCTAAAGACATAGCCCAAATGTTTTTCTGGATAAACCGTGGGCGGCAGGAATTTAAAAACACAAAATCCTATTTTTTAAAATTGCGTTATGCCTATCAAATCATTCGTTTAGCGCATTATGCCAAGGACTATCCTGCTGTTTTGCGCATTTATGACGATGTGATGCCTAAAACGGAGAAGATAAACAGCATCATTAATTACTGGATTTTGGCGCACAAAGCAGGCGCATTGAAGGCTTTGAATAAAAGAGCAGAAGCAGCCTATCTCTTTGCCGTGGTCTTTCGCTATTGCCCAAGCAAGCGGCGGCAAGCCTTTGAAAGTTTCAGCATTACGACTGAAAGCGAATGGCAATTGTGCCTCAACTATTGCAAAGACAATCGGGAACGCGCCGCTCTTTACGCCATCAGAGCCAGTTATGATAAAGCCCACGCTCTGGAAGATATGGTGAGTCTCTACAACCTT
>JAYUQN010000069.1:0-5951 GCA_043756725.1 Saprospiraceae bacterium | reverse complement strand
TGATTAATAATGCGTTTTATGCTGTCAATGAACGAGCTCACAACTTCGACAAAGTTTTGAACTTTGTCGAAGTTTATACCCCCTCAGTATCCGTCACTACTCAACAGCTTAACAATCTCACGAAGGAGTCCTATGGACAAGTAATTATAAAAGTAAAAGACAACGGCACTGGTATGCCCGAAAGCGTGAGAGCCAAAGTTTTTCAACCGTTTTTCACCACCAAACCGACAGGGTTAGGTACAGGTTTAGGGCTTTCACTCGCGTATGATATTGTAACTAAGGGACATGGAGGGACTTTGCAAGTGGTTTCTACTGAGGGGGTCGGAACGGAATTTACAATCCATTTACAGGTGGGCTAATGGGTAATAATTTCCTAAAAAAAAAGTGTATTTTTGCCCATTCATATCATTTAATCATACAAAATGAGGTCCATAATTGGTTACGCACAAGCAGATTTTAAAACATTGAGAGCAGACGAAAGTCTGTACATAGACCGCACCGCTTTTATTCGGACAATGGAAAATCAGAGTAATCGGAACTTGATTTTCGTGCGTCCACGTCGTTTTGGCAAGTCATTGTGGCTATCCATTTTGCATTACTATTATGGTGCAGAACATAAGGATAAGTTTGAAACACTGTTTGGTAATTTGGCGATTGGTCAAAATCCAACGCCTTTGCGGAATAGCTATATGGTTTTGTCTTTACAATTTGCGGGTATTGATGTTGAAACAGATAAATCAACGTTTCAAGGCTTTCGGGCAAATGTCCTAACAGGAATTTTGACCTGTATGGGCGTTTATGCGACTTATTTTTCAGTTGAAGATAGAACCAAAATTGAAAGCATGGAGACACCCGCCGATATGATACAGCGTTTTTTTGAACTGCATCAGAGTAAAAACATACCCTATCCCATCTATATTTTGATTGATGAATATGACCAATTTGCTAATGAATTATTGGCAATTGATGCGGAACGTTTTAAAGACATTATTGGCAGCACAGGCTTTGTACGCAAATTGTATGAAATGATAAAAAATGCCGTGAACAAAGGGATTGTTAATCGTTTCTTTGCCACGGGTGTTTCGCCCTTGACGGTTGATGCGATGACAAGCGGCTTTAATATTTCATCCAGTATCAGTCTTGAATTAGAATTTCACGATTTGATGGGTTTTAAAGGGCATGAAGTGGTGGATATTCTCAAAAAAGTAGGGGCTACCGATGAAAATATGCCCACACTTTTAGCCGATTTAAAAGAGTGGTATAATGGCTATTTGTTTCACATTGAAGCCACTGAACGTTTATATAATTCTGATATGATTATGTATTTTGCTTCACATTATGAAAAAAGGCACAAATATCCGAGCTATATGTTAGATGCAAATATTGCCACCGATTATACAAAAGTTAAAAGAGTTTTTTCGATTCAACAACGTGAAGAGGAGTTTATTCCACTACTCAAAGAGCTAACTACTGAGGGGGTACTTTCGGCAACTATAACAGAGTTTTTTAACCTTGAAAGGGGCATTTCTGAATTTGACCTCATAAGCCTTTTATTTTATATGGGCTGGATTACCATTCAAGACATAGATGAAGGGCTGCACAATTTTAGGATTCCCAATCGCGTCATTCAAGAATTGTATTATGAGTATTTTATTGACATCACAGAACGAGAATACCACTTAAATTTTACCGTTCCCAAGATACAAGCTGCCTTAAAACAGTTAGCCAAATTCAATAATCCCCACCCTTTTCTGACACTCATTAAAGCCTTGATAGACAAAGACTTATCTACCCGCGATGCGATAAGTTTTGATGAAAAACATTTGAAAATGCTGCTCATTCCTTATCTGAGCCTATCAGCATCGCATTATGTAAAAAGTGAACCCGAATGGGAAAAACTCTACCCCGATATGGTTTTGTTCAAACGCCCCAATGTGGAAACCAAATACACTTTTCTCATCGAACTGAAATACATCAAAAAAGGCGATGAAAAAGCGAAGGATAGTACAACAAAAGAACTCCTTATCAAAAAAGTAGAACGTGAAGCCCGTGAGCAAGTTAAGAAATATATCCAAACCGAAGATGCCAAACGGATACCGAATTTGAAAGCGTGGTTGCTCATTTTGGTTGGGCGTGAATGGCATTTGGTGGAGGAAATACCTGTGGGTTAATTGAAATACTGAGGGGGTCGGCTCGGAGTTTATTATAAAATTATCACTCTAAATATCCTTTAATTTTGATGTTGAAAATTAGTTTAACCATAAAATGAAGACCATAATGACAGCAATGATAAAACCCATCCTTTCATTATTGAGTATTGGCTGTTTCTTAGTTAATACCCTATCAGCCCAAGAACTCAAACTTAATAAACTCCTTTCCTTACAAAAAGTAGAGGGTTTGGAGAATGTAATAAACCCAACCGAGGTAATGCAAGACAATCTGGGTTATATTTGGATAGGTTCTCAAAGTGGTTTGTACAAATTTGATGGTTATAAAGCCATTCAATATGCTTTCGACCCTAATCAACCCAATAAAATAGCGGGTAATTGGGTAGGTGACCCCGTTGAAGATGCCGAAGGCAATATCTGGTTCGGTATTTTTGGTGTAGGGTTACAAAAACTAAATCCTGCAACAGGGCAATTTACGCTATACAAAGCCGACCCATCAAGTCCCGAGGCACTCGAAAGTAATAGAATTCAATTTTTAAAAATTCTGAACGATAAACTTTGGATAAGTAGTCAGAGTGGCATCAGTGCTTTTAATTTCAAAACGGGCAAATTTAAAACCTATTTAAAAATAGGCTATGTCAGAATTATAAAAGACAATGAAACAGTGTGGATGGTCGGTAGAGGCAAATCCTTAAATTATTATGAATCCAAATCGGATAGTATTTTAACTTATGATTCATTGAAATTGGCATCTAATCCAGAGTTAGTTTTTTGTATTAACGAAAAAATATATTTGGATGGCGAAAGCAATGGCAATGCGCATCTTTTTGTTTATGATATTAAATCTAAAATCCTAAAACCCTTAGAACCCTTTAGAAAGAGCGATTGGATATATGATATGATTAGCTTTGGTAACGACCAACTATTAATAGCACGAAAAAATCAGAAACTTGAATTTTATGATACTAAAAAAGATAGTTTTTATACCCTTCCTGTTAATTCCGAAATTAATCAAGAAGATTTCTATGTCTATAAGTTCTACAAACTGAAAAATGGCGATTTATGGCTCATTGGGGATAAAATATATAAAGCCATATCTGATGAAAAAGGTATTGAAACCTATGATTTAGTGCAAGGCGGTAAAAAAATACTTTTAGATTTTCCCGTTTTATCCCAATGGGAGCCGAATAACATGGCTATTGGTTTAAGTTTTTTGATAGACTTTAATAAAGGCACAGCTATAAAAGCCAGTAAAAAATACCCATTCCTATCAAAATTCGATTCCGCTTATACTTCTTTACAACAATATGTGAATGTCTATACGGATGAAAACAAAGATTCGTGGGTCGCTCATTTTCAAAGGGCAACTTTTAAAACAACGCTATATAAATTTTCCAATTCACGCAAACAATTAGAAAAATTAGGGACTTTTAGTAAATCACTCGGAACGATATTCGGCATTTCAAAATTAGGAGATGATATATGGATTGCCGGATGGAGTGCTTTGGCAAAATGGCATATTCCAACGGCAAAAGAGGATTATTATGCAGCGGGAAAAGATTCCATGCGTTTACATTCGGCTGGTTTGAGGCATATTTTTAAAGATAGAGAAGATGATTTATGGATAGCTACACAGAATGGACTTCATTTGAGAAAGAAAAACCAAGCATATTTCAACTATTACCTACCCCGCAAAGGCGATACAAATGCCATCAGTTTTAATGTTATTCAAACGATTAAGCAAGACGCATCTGGCTTGATATGGGTAGGCACATTGGGCGGGGGTGTCAATATTTTAGATAAAAAAAAGGATAAATTCAATTGGATTACAACAAAACAAGGCTTGGCAAATAATAATATTAGAAATTTACTCATTGATGATAACCAAGACGTATGGGTGAGCCATGATTTAGGCATATCAAAAATTAACAATAAAACGAAAACAATACAAAACTTTACCCAAACAGATGGTATCATTAATACTTCAGGCGACGCTAATAGCGAAAAAATGCCCGACGGCTCTTTGATATTTAGTGGCATCGGTTTCAATCGTATTTTTCCAAATAAAATTAAATCTGATACTTTTCAGCCGCCACTATTGATAACCAATTTTAAATTATTTAATAAAGAAGTTGTTATCAATGATGCAGATTCTATTTTGCATCGACACATCAATATCACAAAATCAATTACTTTAAAACACAATCAAAATGTCTTTACATTAGAATATGCGGCTTTGGATATGGCACATCCAAGCCAAGTATTGTATGCGTATCAATTAGTCGGTTTTGACCCCGATTGGCAATATGTGAGCAATAAAAGAGAAGTCACCTATACCAATTTACCCTCTGGTAATTATATTTTCAAAGTAAAAAGCACTCATAACGAAGGCGTTTGGTATGAAACAGAACATCCCCTCAGTATTACGATATTACCCCCTTGGTGGCGGACATGGTGGGCGTATTTGTTATATACTTTGGCTATTGGTTTGGCTTTAAGAGCATATATTCAATATCGTTCTCGTACATTGAAGGCTGAAAATATCATTTTGGAAGAAAAAGTGCTTGACCGCACGAATGAATTAGAAGTAAAATCTATTGAATTAGGGAATTCGTTAGCACATTTGAAAGCCACCCAAAACCAACTCATCCAATCCGAAAAACTGGCTTCTCTCGGCGAACTCACCGCAGGCATCGCTCATGAAATACAAAACCCTTTAAATTTTGTCAATAATTTCTCGGAATTGAGTGTGGATTTAGTTAAAGATTTAAAAGATGAACTTAAAAGACCTGAAAAAGACGCAACTTATATTAATGAATTATTCGATGATTTAAGTCAAAACCAAGAGAAAATAAACCATCACGGCAAACGAGCAAGCAGTATCGTGAAAGGAATGCTCGAACACTCTCGTGCGAGTACGGGTGTAAAAGAATTGACCGATATTAATAAATTGGCAGATGAATATTTACGGCTTTCGTATCATGGTTTAAGAGCAAAAGACAATACTTTTAATGCGGACTTTTCAACGGATTTTGAGGGAAACTTGCCTAAAATTGAAGTCATTCCGCAAGACATTGGGCGTGTTTTATTGAATTTGATAAATAATGCTTTTTATGCTGTCAACGAACGTGCGAAACTCTCGGAGGGTTTGAAACCCTCCGAGAGTTATATCCCCTCAGTATCAGTGACTACGCAACAGATTGACAATCTCACGAAGGAGTCCTATGGACAAATAGTTATAAAAGTAAAAGACAACGGAACAGGTATGCCAGAAAGCGTGAGAGCCAAAGTTTTTCAACCATTTTTCACGACTAAACCAACAGGGCAAGGTACTGGTTTGGGTCTTTCATTGGCGTATGATATAGTGATAAAAGGGCATGGTGGGAGTTTGGAAGTGCTTTCTACTGAGGGGGTCGGTACTACGTTTATTGTTCAATTACCTTTTAAAACTAATGGATAGTGAAGATATGAAGGTTATGCAATAGGGATTTAGGAAACGTTTTTTTTATTTTTTTTCAAAAAAATTGAAAAAATGTTTCCTAAACCCTTTACCAAATACCCTTTGCATTATTTCATCTTAGGACGCGGACGCTTACCTCCCGGCACATACCCTCTAAAGCCCTGCCGCATAGCCGCATTCACTTGCCCTTTCTGCTCTATCACTTTTTTAAACTCTTTGATTTGCTCTTTCAGCGTAGGCTCAGTTACTTTCAAGTCTTTCAATTGACGATAATAATTTTCAGCAGCGGGCCAATTATTTTTCATCAAACGGAAATTGGAGAG
>JAYUQN010000068.1:0-5954 GCA_043756725.1 Saprospiraceae bacterium | reverse complement strand
TGTCCACTATTTCGGCAATGGGATTTTTGGCATCTACATAGCTGCCGATGTTTACCATTACATTACTGATAGTGCCGTTTATGGGGCTTGTGATGTTTGCAACGGATTGTATGTTATCGCTTGTGAGTGAGGTTGTATTTATTCCAATCAATTCTAATTGCTTTTGAAAACTTGCTTTTCGGGCTTTCAAGGTTTTAAGTTCTGCATCGGCTGACTGTAAGTTTTTCAATACTCCTGCATTGCCTTGTTGTAATTCTTTTTGTCGGACAAATTCTAATTGTGCCAACTCTGCTTTTGATGAAATACTTAAAAATTCTTCTTGCATTATGATAAAAGAATTGTTTGAAATAGTGGCAATGACTTGTCCTTTGCTTACGGTATTGCCTGTTTGCGCCAAAATAGTTTTGATAACTCCACCCAATGATGCTGTGGCGTTTGCACGATTTTGATTAGGCACTTTTAAAATTCCGTTGGCTTTGAGTGAAGCGGTTAATTGCTTTTTTTCAATGCTACCCAACTCAATTTTTATGGATTTCATTTGCTCGGTTGTAAGTATTGCCGTGTTGGTGTTTTCGTGTTCATCGTGATGCTCGGTTTCTTCTCCGTGCGTTTCGGTTTTATTGCTGTTACAGGATGCAAATACTATTGATGTTGCAATGGCTGCTATGAAGATTATATTTTTCATTTCTGTGAAATTTTATTTGTTAGTTAAGAAATTGATGTTGATAATGGATTGATTGATTTGATTAACCGATTGCAGATGACTTAACTGCACATCGGTGGCGGTTTGTAGGGCTTGTAAGTATTCAATATAACCAATGTCGCCACTTTTGAAGCCCACTTTTGCGGTGCTGATAATTATTTCGGCATTGGGCAAAGCGGTTGATTTGTAATAATTAAATTGCGACAAATTTTGGTTGTATTGCTGAAAAGCATTTTGCAACTGGTTTTGTAAAATTAGTTTCCCGTTGTCGGCTTCCTTTTGCAATGCTTGCTGTTTATAGTCAAGCGATTTTATTTTTGAAGCGTTGCTGAAAAAAGTAATTGGAATACTGATACCTACATTAAAACCTTGAAAGCGTTTGCTACCGTCAAAATTTATATCTGCCCCGTTAATGGTTTGCACTCCGATTAACGACTGGTTGAAATAACCCACATTAAAATCGGGTAATGTAGAAGCCGTTTCTAACTTTTTGTTTTGTTCGGCAATTATAGCTTGCTGATACAATACTTTAAGCGATGGATTATTTGCAATTAGGGTTGTGTCAAGCGAACTGCTTAAAACAAGCGGTTGCCAATTTTCATTAACGGTTATTGTAAAATCTTCGCTTGTATTCATCAGTGTTTTCAACGAATTGTAAGCCGTTGCAAAATCTGTTTCGTTTTGTTTGAGCAAAAGAGAAAGCTGTCCCCGCTTTGTTTCGGCTGTGGTTTTCTCCAATAAATTAGTTTCGCCTGTTTTGTATCGCAACGCTACCGCACTTACAAAATCGTTATACAAACTATCTAAAGATTGCAATTGATTTTTGGTGGTTTGCAAATACTGCAACTGATAA
This sequence comes from Saprospiraceae bacterium, assembly GCA_043756725.1. Taxonomy (GTDB): domain Bacteria; phylum Bacteroidota; class Bacteroidia; order Chitinophagales; family Saprospiraceae; genus JAAFJT01. The sequence goes on along the minus strand of JAYUQN010000068.1, from coordinate 4,398 downwards.
AACCAATATTGAACCTGTGCTTTTATTTCATTGGCGGTGGCTTGCTGTTGCAATTCTCTACTTTGCAATTCGGCTTTATACAAACCTGATTTTGCAGTATAATAAGTAGGGAAAGGAATACTTTGTGAAACCTGAAACGCCTTGTCTTGATTAATGCTGTTGTATTGCCCGAACTGAAAATTGACATTCGTTTTGGGTAATTCAAACACCGATTTTTTCATGGTGGTTGATGATTGCACATTGAGATTTTGCGATTGCAATTCTAAATTGTTCTTCAATGCGGTGCTGATTGCATCATCAACCGAAATGGTTTTGGATGTTGGCGTTTGAGCATTGGCAACACTGAATGAGAGGAAAGCAAAAACTAAAATACTTGCTGCTGATACATTGATTTTTGTTTTTCTGATTTTAGAAAACATCACATATAGCAAAGGCAAAACAAATAGAGTTAAGAAAGTTGCTGTAAGCAAACCACCTATTACAACGGTTGCCAAAGGCTTTTGCACTTCTGCTCCAGCACCGTGAGAAAGTGCCATTGGCAGAAATCCCAAAGATGCAACAGTGGCGGTCATTAACACTGGTCGCAAACGAATTTTTGTTCCTTCTTTTATGCGTTGGATAATGTCGGTCATTCCGTCTTTCTCCAATTGGTTGAAAGTTCCAATTAGGACAATACCGTTTAAGACAGCTACTCCAAACAAGGCAATAAAACCAATACCAGCCGAAATGCTGAAAGGCATATCACGAATGAGCAAAGCGAAAACACCACCTATGGCACTCATTGGAATGGCGGTATAAATTAAGGCTGCTTGTTTTACTGAACTGAACGTGAAATAGAGTAACATAAAAATGAGTGCTAATGCCACAGGCAAAGCAATCATCAGGCGTTTGCTTGCCGCTTGCAGATTTTCAAATGTTCCTCCATAGGTGTAATAATATCCTTCGGGCAATTTTACTTTTTCGTTCAGTTGTTTTTGAATATCCTCTACCACACTTGCTACATCTCTGCCTTTGATATTGAACCCTACAACTATTCTGCGTTTACCATCTTCACGGCTTATTTGTGCAGGACCCAATTCCATTTTTATATCAGCCACTTGCGATAATGGAATTTGCGTTCCATTAGTGATAGGAATATACAAATGGCTAACATCGTCAATGTTATTTCGGTGGGTGCTGTCGAGTCTTACGACTAATTCAAATTTTCTTTCGTTTTCATATACAACTCCTGCACTTCCACCCGCAAATGATATAGAAACAATGTGGTTAATATCCTCAATGTTTAAACTGTAGTTGGCAATTTGCGAACGGTTGTATTTAATAACGATTTGCGGAAGTCCTGCTACCCGTTCAACACTTGGTTCAGTTGCTCCGTCCACACTCTGCACAACTGAATTAACTTTATTGGCATAGTTTAAAAGTGTGTCCATGTTTTCACCGAAAATTTTAACAGCTACATCTTGACGGATACCCGTCATAAGTTCGTTGAACCGCATTTGTATGGGTTGGTTTTTTTCAAAGAAAACCCCAGGGATTGTGTTTAGTCGTTCTTCAAATTCTTCTGCCAGTTCATCATACGAAATATCCCGTTTCCATTCACTTTGCGGTTTTAGAATTATCATCATGTCTGTGGCTTCTGGTGGCATGGGGTCGGTGGGAACTTCGGCAGAACCTGTTTTTCCGACTACCATTTTTACTTCGTCAAATTCTTTGATTAGTCGGGATGCCTGCATAGAAGTTTCCAAACTCTGTGATAGTGATGTGCCTTGTGGCAAAATGCAATGAAAAGCAAAATCGCCTTCCTGTAAGGTTGGGATAAACTCACCGCCCATTTTTGAAAAGAGAAAAACAGAAACCACAAAAACAGCTACGGTCGCACCTACAATTACTTTTTTGAAACGGATTGCTTTTTCTAATAGCGGTGCATAAATGCGTTGGAAAAAATTCATCATTCTATCGCTAAAGGTTTGCTTGTGCGAAATGGTTTTGGGTAAAAACACTGCACACATCATTGGAATATAAGTAAGCGATAAAATCAATGCTCCGAAAATGGCGAAACTAACGGTTTGAGCCATAGGGGTAAACATTTTTCCTTCAATGCCAATAAGGGTAAGAATAGGAATGTAAACAATGAGGATAATGATTTCTCCAAACGCTGCACTGGTTCGGATTTTAGAAGCTGACTGAAAAACTTCTTCATCCATTTCTTGCTGTGTTAGTTTGCCAATTGTTTTTCGTAAACCCAAATGGTGCAATGTGGCTTCTACTATAATTACTGCGCCGTCCACAATCAAACCAAAGTCAATTGCACCCAAACTCATTAGGTTTGCACTTACACCAAACACATTCATTAAGCCCAATGCAAACAACATGGATAAAGGAATGGCAGAAGCTACAATAAGCCCTGCACGAAGGTTTCCGAGAAACAAAACCAAAACGAAGATTACTATTAAAGCTCCTTCAATCAGATTTTTTTCTACGGTGCTGATTGCTCGGTTTACTAAATCGGTTCTGTCAAGATATGGTTCTATTACTACATCTTGCGGCAATGATTTTTGAATGGTTTGCATTTTGTCTTTGATGCGGCTAACTACATCGGCACTGTTCGCACCTTTCAGCATCATCACAACTCCCCCTACGGCATCTACTTCACCATTGTAAGTCATAGCACCGTAACGGACTGCACTACCAAATTGAACTTCTGCAACATCTTTTATCAGAATTGGAATGCCGTTAGGATTTGTTTTCACAACAATATTTTTGATGTCGTCAAACGAACTAATCAAACCAACTCCACGAATGAAATAGGCGTTTGGTTTTTTGTCAATGTATGCCCCGCCTGTATTTTCATTATTCTTTTCTAAGGCGGTAAAAATTTCGGGAATTGTTATTCCCATTGCAATAAGTCGGTCGGGATTTACGGCAACTTCGTATTGTTTGAGTTGTCCGCCAAAGCTGTTTACTTCCGCAATTCCTGCCGTGCCGTATAGTTGTCGGGCAACAATCCAGTCTTGCATTGTCCGCAAATCCATAGCTGTGTATTTGCTTTCGCTTCCCTTTTTTGGGTGAATAATGTATTGATACACTTCTCCCAAACCTGTGCTAACGGGTGCTAATTCAGGTGTGCCAATACCTTTGGGGATTTTACTTTCGGCTTCTTTTAGCCTTTCGTTAATGAGTTGTCGGGCAAAGTAGATGTCCACCTTGTCGTCAAACACAACGGTAATTACCGAAAGTCCGAAACGGGAAATACTCCTCAATTCCTCCAAGTCGGGAAGGTTGGCAATGCTTTGTTCGATGGGGTAAGTTACCAACTGTTCAACCTCTTGTCCTGCAAGGGTTGGGCAAACCGTAATGATTTGCACTTGATTGTTGGTGATGTCGGGAACTGCGTCAATAGGCAGTTTGGTTGCACTCCACACTCCCCAAACAATGAGTGCAAGTGTCATCAACGCAATGATGAATTTATTTTTTATGCTGAACGCAATTATTTTGTCTAACATTATTTTAATCAGTTTAATGAATGAATACACGATTACTTGCGGTGCGTTAGCACCGTAAGTAGTTTTGTTTTGTTCCGCTGAAAGCGGAACATCAGAAATTCATTAACTAATTTTTGGCGGTTGCCAAATGGAAAAGGATACTTCGGAAGAAAAGAATGCCTTATAAACACTAACCTTTTGTGCTACTGTCGGGAAATTTTGCGATAAGTCGGCTTGAAAGTGTGTAAAACTGCAAGATTGTCCGCAGCAAGCACACATACAAAAAGGTGAGCAATTCTCGGTGTCGCTGTCGTGGTCTGAGTGGTCGGTAGTGGCAAATGTTGATTGGTAGGCACTCTGATATTTACAGTCGTCCTTGTCGCTGCAAGGCATAACTGCCAAAGCCAACAAGTAAAAACTAAATAAGAGTGTCAAAATTTGTTTCACGGGGCAAATGTAGGGAAAATATTGTCGGTTGTGCTGAAAATTGTCGGTTAGTAGGGGTGCGGTTGGGCAAAATAAAATGTGCTGCAAAAGCGGGTTGGCTTGTGGGTGGCTTTGCAGCTCTTTTTATTTTGCGAAGGGATAGCCAAACGGCTTTGCCGAAAATTGCATTATCTGTCGGGTTTTGTCTGTCGGTTGATGGTTGCATAGAAGAAAGAAGGTAAAGTGAACGAACGCATAGGAAGGTTGAAGCAAAAATATACTAGTGTACACAAGCACTATACTATTACCTTGACAAAAGATCAGAATAAAGATCAGATCATCGATATACAATGGGAAAAAGTATCCAAACCCACAAACTTGGGTCAATACTTATTGCGTACCACGCTCAACGAAAAAGATGAAAAAATACAATGGTTTATATACAATACCATTCGTGAAGTAGAGTCCACCTTCCGTACTTTAAAAACGG